>LJUP01000272.1 GCA_001303955.1 Bacteroides sp. SM23_62
GGATCCGGACATGGCACGGGAGACTTGCCGCGCTCCTGATTATCCTGAAATTGCAAAACAGGCAATAGCTGAAATGCACAGGCAAACCGGTCCACTTTTGATCAATTCATCCGGCCTGGCAGAAAAGGGACTTCTGGTACGCCATCTGGTAATGCCTGAAGGAACTGCCGGTACACAAGAAGTTATGAACTACCTGGCAAAAGAAATCTCGGAGGATACATATGTAAATATCATGCCGCAATATCGTCCATGCGGACGGGCCTGGGAGTCACCAATCCTGCGAAGATCCTTGCAAATGCATGAATTCCGGGAAGCTATCAATGCTGCTTTAAAAGCAGGGTTAACAAGGTTGGATAAGATATAGCTGAATATGTTAATAACCTGTTGGTTATTCATTGTCATTTTTAACAAAGCTGTGGTATATTGGCGATAATAATAATTTATTGAAAATGATATATCCCGAAGAAATATTCGAACAAAGTGAAGAGGTCTCACTGAATACCAATGAGGTAATGCCGGATTATCAATTTTACCTCAAAATGTACGAAGCTCATCAGCAAATGGATTTCGAAAGACCAATATCTGACTGAGGGACGTTCATATAACCATCCCCCCTGAACTTTCCTGGTAATTTATCTATGCCCCCTTCCAACATTTTTTAATATTTTTACTGTTGGTGATAACAGTATGCTGGCTGACAAAGTCATGCAGTTAATTTCGGGGCCATGCCGAATAAAAAAATTACTGTCAAGCATTATTTAAACAAGCGGGCCAAACCCAGATTCTATCTGCAGGAAGAATATTACCCGGTTTACATCCAGCTGATCGTTGATGCGAAAAAGGCACAGATAAAAAGCAGGATAAACCAGTATCTGGAACTCTACCAGAGCGAAATCAAGCCAATCCACCGCGATGAAGTACAGCTTAAAAAATTAATCCTGTCCGGATTTTTCACCGATGGTCTTTTTGAGAGAATCCTGCATGATAAGATATACCCTGTTTCTCCACTTCTGAATGATGAGATCAGCGTGATCACCAAAATCATAGAGCTCCAGCATCCATTCGAGAATGAAAATTTTTCACTGAACAATTTTTCATCTGATTATGAGAAACATGTAACCGAAATTACTGACATTCTTGACAAAAGCATCAAGGAATCCTACAGGATAAACCTTAACCGGATATTCCTGGAATCTATCGATAAAGAAGAAGAAAAAAGGATATTTACCGTCGTTAATTTTTTCATCCATTATATCAACTGGGATAATACTTTCAGTAATTTTTATGAAATCACCTATGAAGTAATCCCAAGTGAGCTCAAACTGGTCGAAAACTACCTGGACAAAGATCTGTTGGTATCCATAAAGGCATACCTGGCATATCATTCGAAGGTAAACATACTGAAAAGGTACATGGATAAACAGGAACAGGGAAAGATCTCCACACTCTCATACCTTGACTGGATTACATATATCAAGGAATTTATCGCCAGGGAGTTCACTAAATTATTGGGGGGAAAGAAAGCGAATGAATACGTTGCCTGTCTCGATTCCATCCTGGACAGGAAGATCCGGAAAACAAGTCATCCTTAAAATTCTAATAGATCTCTATCCTGTACCCTCTCAGTTCCCTATCAAGGGATTTTGCATTGGGACATATCTTTTCCATGTTTGTCCAGAAGCGCCTGCCATGGTTCTTATGGAGGGTATGTACCAGTTCATGCAGCAGGATATAATCGATCAGGTGATCAGGCAGCCTCATCAGGTGAAGGCTTAAATTAATATTGTTTTTCTGGGAGCAGGAACCCCATCTGGTCTTGTTATTCTTAATGATTACCCTGTTATAGGGCAGCTGGTGTTTTCTTGATAAATCACTCAATCGTGCCGGAAGGTATTCCCTGGCTTCCTTTCTCCAGGCAGCCTGTATACCCCACCTTATCATGTCCTGGATCTCAGGGGAATGAATATCTGATGTAAGGGGCAATTTGACGAGGATCATTTTATTTTTCAGGCTTACTCTTGGTATGTCTCCATCCATATGTTCAACTTTAAGTTCATGCTCACGGGTATGGAAGCGGGTATCTTCATTGAATACCGTATATTGATCCTCAAGCTTGCGGATCTTTTCCAGTGTCTTATGGATCCATTTTTCCTTCTCTTTCAGAAAACGTTCCGCCCTGCTGTAGCTTTCAAACACAGGCAGGGTTACCCTGAGGGGTTGGAAGGGCTTGGCCGAGATGCTGATCCTCCTGGTCCTTGTGCTTTTGATCATCATCACTTTACCGAAATCCTTATGCTCAAATATTTTCTCAGAAATTGACATGACTATCCTCTCATAATTAACCCTATGCCTGCAACGACCGAAAACTTATAATGATTATATTTACGTTTTCAATCCGCAGATAAGAATAATTGTATCATTTTAGTCACTACCAAAACCAACCTGGTATGAAACAAAGTAAGAAATTTATCTTATTGCTGCCTATACTTTGCCTTTTGTTTTTTACCTCCGTGAAGGCGCAAAAGATCTGGTCTCTCGAAGATTGCATTTTATATGCCTACGAAAATAATATTTCCATCCAGCAACAGGTCCTGGCTACCGAGTATAATGATAATATACTGAAACAGTCCAGAATGGATCAGTTGCCAAATTTCAATGCAGGTTTGAATCAAAGACTTGCTTTCGGCAGGGCCCTTGATGAAACCACTTACAGGTATACTGAAAATCGAAGGACCTTTCAAAGCACCGTTAATGTTGCTTCCGCTGTAACCGTGTTCCAGGGCTTACAGCAAAGGAACACGATCCAGCAAAATGAGTTCAATCTGATGGCTAGCCTCCAGGATCTTGAGAAACTCAGAAACGACATTTCCATGTTGCTTGCATCGGGTTACCTTCAGATCCTTTTTAATATGGAATTACTTGAGGTAGCTCAGATCCAGCATGAGACAACCCTGCAGCAGGTTGAACGTACCTCTAAACTGGTTGAAGCGGGCAGTCTGGCCCGTGGATCACTTTTTGAGATACAGGCACAGGCTGCCTCTGAAGAATTGAATGTGATCGAAGCCCAGAATGCCCTTGATATCTCCTACCTTACCCTGACTCAGATGCTGGATCTTGATTCTGTCGGGAATTTTCAGATTGAGATACCTGAATTTGGTGATGTTGCCCGGGATCCGATAGACCTTACTGTTGAAGAAGTATATCAGGAGGGATTAGGGTTACTTCCCCGCATACGCAGTGCAGAGCTGCAGGTGAGAAGTGCTGAAAAAGGCCTCAGTATTGCCCAGGGCGGTCGCAGTCCAAGCCTGATCCTTAGTGGTGCTTATGGTACCGGGTACTCAGATTTCAACCAGCTGTTGGTTGGCATTGACCCTGAAAACAACCCCATATGGGACGATTATCCTTTCTGGGACCAGATGAAAGACAACAGGAATATATACTTCCAACTTGGATTAAACATACCTATTTTCAACAAGACTATGGTCAGCACAAACATCAGCAATGCCAAACTGAATGTGCTGAATAATAAGCTGGCTCTGGAAACTGCTCAAATGGATCTTTATAAAAATATCCAGCAGGCGTATGCTGATGCCAAAGCCGCCCGCAGAAAATACCTGGCCACGGAAACTGCCCTTGTCTCAATGGAAGAATCATTCAAGTACACCGAGGAGAAATATGAAGTGGGACTGGTAAATGCCGTTGACTATAATATCGAGAAGACCCGGCTGACCAATACCCAGTCAGATCTCCTCCAGGCCAAATATGACTACATTTTTAAGATGAAAGTACTTGATTTCTACAGGGGTATTCCTATCAGGCTTTAATTCCATTAGCATACTATTCCCATAACCTAATAACAGAACAAAATAAATGAAAACCAAGAAGTTATTGCGCTATTCCCTCATCGCTGTTGTGGTCTTGATCGTGCTGGCAGTTGTTGGCAAAAAGTTGGGCTGGTTCGGAAAGGAGGAGGTAATACAGGTGGCCGTTGAAAAGGCAGAACGCAGGGATATTGTTGAAACAATCACTGCAAACGGAAAGGTACAGCCAGAAACAGAAGTGATTATCAGTCCGGATGTTTCAGGTGAGATCGTCGATCTGAGGGTCAAGGAAGGTGATATGGTCACCATGGGTAAGTTACTGGCCCGTATCAAACCCGAAGTCTATATATCTGCCCGGGATCGTGCCCTGGCTTCCCTTAATTCATCAAAAGCCCGCTTCTCCCAGGCAGAAGCACAGTACATCCAGAAGGAACTGGATTATAAACGGAATAAAACATTATGGGAACAACAAGCCATATCAGAATCTGTTTATGAAACGGCATTGTCAGCTTACCAGGTTGCCAAAGCCGAGCTGGATGCAGCTAAATATTCAGTGAAAAGTGCTGAAGCAGCCCTGGCCGAAGCCGAAGAAAATCTTATCAAAACATCCATTTATGCCCCGATGAGCGGGACTGTTTCCATGCTGCTCGTAGAGAAAGGGGAACGTGTGGTAGGTGCACAGATGATGACCGGGACCGAAATGATGAGAATTGCTGATCTTGACCGGATGGAAGTACTGGTGGAGGTCAATGAAAATGATATTGTCCGGGTGAATATGGAGGATACTGCCCTGATTGAGGTAGATGCCTTCCTGGGTCAGAAGTTCAAGGGTATTGTTACGGAAATAGCCAATTCTGCAAAAACCACCGGTCTTACAACTGACCAGGTGACCAATTTCGAGGTTAAGGTTTTCCTGCTCCGGGAATCATACCAGACACTGTATGATGAAGGCTATGTCAATCCCTTCCGACCGGGGATGTCAGCAACCGTTGATATAATGACGGAAATTGAATCGGATGTCCTCTCCGTCCCGATCCAGGCCGTGACGACCAGGGCTGATTCCACGCTGGCTGAAAGCTCCGGGGATGTGGAGGAAGCAGAGATAGTTAATGAAGATGAGGAGGAGGAGATGAATGAGGTGGTATTTATTGTTAATGATGAGAGCAAGGCTGAGTTCGTCAAAGTAAAAACTGGTATACAGGACAACAATTACATCCAGATCCTGGAAGGTATCGAGGAGGGTGATGAGATCATAACTGCTCCTTATAATGCCATCTCAAAAAAGTTGAATGCCGATGCCATGGTCGAAGTCGTTGACAAGGAAGATCTTTTCAAGAACGATAAGAAGAAAAAGAAATAGAAACATAGCCGGAGTATAGTCGGAGATGGCCCTGATCCTCAATTTAGATACATCCACCCAGATCTGTTCGGTGGCACTGGCCCTGGATGGAGAACTGCTTGGCCTGAAGGAAAGCCAGGAAGATAAATCACATGCGAGTCTCCTGGCAGTTTTTATCAAGCACACATTGGAAGAAAATGCAAAGGCAATTTCAGATCTTGATGCTGTAGCTGTATGCAAGGGACCAGGGTCCTATACGGGCTTGCGGATCGGTGTGTCTACAGCAAAGGGACTGGCTTATGGCTCGGGAATCCCCTTGATCAGTGTCGATACTTTATCTTCCATGGCAACCGGGGTCATACATGGCCATCTGCTCCAAAATGAGGCACTGCCTGAAGATAAGTCATTTCTTCTCTGCCCCATGATTGATGCCAGGCGAATGGAAGTATATACCGCTGTTTTTCTTCCCTCGGGCGAAATGATCGAACCAATCGCTGCAAAGATCATTCAGGAAAACAGTTTCAAGGATATCCTCGAGCAAAACCGCGTTGTCTTTTTTGGAAATGGTGCTGCCAAATGCAGGGATACCATAAAGCATCCCAATGCCATCTTCCTGGAAGGGATCGAGACATCTGCAAGTTATATGGTTTCGCTGGCTGAGTCAGCCTGGCAACAAAAACACTTTGAAGACGTTGCTTATTTTGAACCCTTTTATCTGAAAGACTTTCTAGCCACCATACCAAAAAACAAGGTAATTAAATAAAACCGGGTGCTGTATCCCGCTTCTGTCAGGGGATACATGAAAGGTACGGCATATGAATTACACCTGTTACACACTCCTGTTCCTGCTGATCCATACCTTCCAGGTCAGGGCCCAGGAACAATCCAGGATAGAGAGTACGGAAGATCTGGTAAATGTTTCCGGACCCGGACTGGAGAAGAATAATTTTGTGCCGGGTGAAAAGATGGTGTTCCAGGTGTATTATGGTCCCCTGAATGCCGGCAAAGTCGATACATACCTTACCCTGGATACCTTCCGGAACCAGCAGGTGTATTATGCCGAAGCAGTTGCCCGGTCAACTGGTCTGGCTGATAAATTATACAGGATCCGTGATATGTATGGCGGTTATTTTGATCCGGAGACATTGCTCCCCCTGAAATCCATACGTGATATCAGTGAGGGGGACTATAAAAAACACAATATCGTCGAGTACAACCACGATAGCCTGAAAGCTCACAGCAGTGAATCCGGGGAGCATGATATCCCGGCAAACATCAGGGATATGGTGTCAGTTTTTTATTATGTCCGGACCATTGAATATGACACGATGAAATATGATGACATCATTAATATCAATACATTCTTCGACGATGAGCTGTTCCCGTTTGACATGAGGTTCAGGGGAAGGGAGACCATCAGGACACGGGGAGGCACTTTTAATTGTATCAAGCTTGTACCATTTGTCGAACCCGGCAGGATCTTTAGAAAGGAGGATGATATGACGATCTGGTTTTCTGATGATGCCAATCGTGTTCTTATTCGTGGCAAATTTGACCTGATCGTGGGATCTATCAAATGTGATCTGATTCATTGGGAGGGACTGAAATATTGAGGGTTTTACTATCTTTGAGCAACAAATCCAAAATTCTTTCATATGGCTACGACGGCAGATTTCAGAAATGGTCTTTGCATAGAATACAATAACGACTTATTTACCATTGTCCAGTTCCAGCATGTAAAACCAGGAAAGGGATCAGCCTTTGTAAGGACAAAACTGAAAAGCCTGACCACGGGAAGGGTTATCGAGAATACTTTCAATGCAGGCATAAAGGTTACGGTTGCCAGGGTGGAAAGACGGCCCTACCAATTCCTTTACAGTGATGATACAGGCTACCACTTCATGCATCTGGAGACATACGAGCAGATAGCATTGGAGGCACCCATGATTGAAAATCCTGAATTACTCAAAGAAGGACAGGAAGTGGAAATTGTATACCATGCCGATACCGAGACACCCCTTTCCTGTGACCTGCCCCCATTTGTAATCATGGAAGTGACCTATACTGAACCAGGGGTCAAGGGAGATACCACCTCCACCACTGTGACAAAATCCGCTACCATTGAGACTGGTACAACGATTAATGTCCCTATATTTATCAATGAGGGAGAAAAAATCAAAGTGGATACACGGACAAAAGAATATGTCGAAAGGGTAAAGGAATAAATGGCTGAGAAAGCATCATTCAAACGGCTGAAATTATACTCTTTCAAGCTCAACGCCCTGCTTGAGATCACACAGGCGATTAATGAAAATTTATCCAGTGAGGAACTGCTTCGAAAGTATGAATCCATACTCAGGGAAGACCTGAATATTGGGAGGATAGCCATTATCAAGTACGATGGCAAATGGGAGACTATATTAACAACCGGTGCTGATAAAGAGGATGTATCACATGTTGATGTTACGAGGGATCTTCTGCCTATCAGGGAAATTACTTTTGTGACCTCATCTCCACATCAGAGCCTTAAGAATTTCGATATTATCATCCCGGTCATCACCCAGGACTCCCCGCTTGCATTCGTATTGATCGGGGATATTGATGAGGAAGCAGAAGGGATCAGTCCCACCATAAAACACCTCCATTTTATCCAGACCATTTCCAATGTGATCATCGTGGCCATTGAGAACATCAGGCTGCAGAAATTCCCTTCCCGGACACATCCGCAATACAGAATCCAAATTCATTATTGTTCAATGAGATACAATCATAATAATCTCCTCCAACTGAAAAGTGAG
>LJUP01000273.1 GCA_001303955.1 Bacteroides sp. SM23_62
AGAAAATGCACAAGGATTTCTTGATCCGTTTGCGTTATGGTTAAACGGACCCAACGGAGGATATGGATTTAATGCGAATAGAGATTACTTGGCGCCTCTTCCTATCAATGAATTAACATTAAATCCAAATTTGGATCAGAATCCGGGTTGGGAGTAAACCTGCCGGTTCTTTCTTATTTTCATAGTTAATCTCTTGTTTGACTGAGCAAAGTCAAAGTAAATATTGTAGACTTTGACTTTGCTCAATATATTTTATACCCATTGGCTTTGTAGCCATTTTAATAACCAGTCATGAAATCATTTGTATTGGTTATAACTTCCGTTTGTATTTTGATTTTTTCTGGCATCAGACCCCTATCCGGATCCAGTGATTCCGAAATACCAAATTTAGTCCTGATTGTTGCCGATGATCTGGGGTTTGGCGACCTGGGTGTTCATGGCAGTCAACAAATTCCGACCCCTTACATCGACCGGCTTGCCGGGGAAGGGATTTTTTTTACAAACGGGTACGTTTCTTCACCCGTGTGCAGTCCATCACGTGCCGGCCTGCTTACGGGAAAAAACCAGGTGAGTTTTGGTCATGGTGACAACCTTTTTTCAGCCCAGCCCGGATATGATCAGGATTATGCAGGACTTCCGCTGACTGAAACAACCCTGGCAGACAAACTTAAAAACCTTGGTTATGGACGGCCTGATAGGTATGTGGCACCTGGGTGAACCACCTCATTTTCATCCGCTAAAAAGAGGATTCGACGAGTTTTGGGGTTTTCTGGGCGGAGCACACGATTATTTTGTTGCAGAACCTGACGGAGAAGGCATGGAATGTCCAATCGAATGCACTTATAAAATTCCTGAACCGATTACCTACATCACTGATGATATTGGCAATGAATGTGCCGATTTTATAAGGAGGCACAGCAATAAGCCATTCTTTTTATTTGTCTCCTTTAATGCGCCGAGCTCCCCGATGCAGGCAATCGAAGATGACTTAAGATTATTCAATAACATTGAGGATGAGCTACGGCGCACCTATTGCGCCATGGTGTACCGGCTTGATCAGAATGTAGGTAAAATATTAAATACGCTAAAGGAGGAAGGACTTGAACACAATACTTTAGTGGTCTTTATCAGTGATAACGGGGGGCCGTCAATAAGCCCCATTTCGAACGGCTCTGTAAATGCACCACTCAGAGGACAAAAAACCACTTTACTTGAAGGAGGTATACGAGTGCCCTTCATTTTTAGATGGCCCTCAAAACTTAATGCTGGGACAAGAATCTATGATCTGGTTGTATCACTCGATATCTGTCCTACTTTCATTGAAGCTGCCGGTGGTATTATATCGGACGAAGACAACTACAGGGGTGTCAATATTATTCCTTTCCTGACCGGCCAGACCGACAAGATTCCACACGTGTCGATGGAATGGAGATATACGGTCGGCGCAGCAATAAGGGACGGAGACTGGAAACTGATACGTTTGCCAGACAGGCTTCCGATGCTTTATCATATTTCGAATGATATATCTGAGCAAAATGACGTGGCGCTTCAAAACCTGGAACGAACAAAAGCAATGTTGAAAAGGCTGGGATCGTGGGAAGTGCAGCTGCCTCATCCTGCTTTTCATGAACCTGCTGACTGGAGAATACGTCATCTTGGTTTTTATAGTAAGGAATATCAGATTGTTCAGCCAGAGCAGGATTGATCCGATATTAAAAAAATGCCTGTTATGATACGACGATCATGGCTTATTGGCTTTATAGCTATTATTGTTATCATTTCAAGCTGTGTTAAAAAGAACGAGCCTGAATATTCCACGCTGATTGAAATTCCTTTCAATCAGGTGAAGGTACATGATAACTTCTGGTCACCACGAATTCGAAGCATTCAGGATACAACCATTTACGACCTTGTTAAGGTAGCTGAAAAACAGGGGAAAATTGAAAATCTACGTATTCTAGCCGGGCGAAAGAAGGGTGAAAAAATCAAGCTCTTCGTTGCACCCGACTCGGATCTCTGGAAAATCATGGAAGCTGCGAGTTATTCTTTGGCATGGAATCCTGATCCCGAACTGGAAGGTTTGCTGGACGATCTGATCGAATTGTATGCCGGGGCCCAGGCAGAAGACGGCTATATAAACCAGATATTTATGTTGCCCGATGAGGACCACCTCCATCGGCCCGGCTGGAACAGGCCCGGATTCAGACTGGGGTATGGCAGTGACGAGCGGTTTAAAGGTTCTTTTGAAAAGTGGCCCTCAGGACTGGGACAGCTATATTCTGCTGGTCACCTGATGGTAGCGGCGGCAGCTCATTACAGGGTGACAGGAAAAAGAAATCTACTGGACATTGCCATTAAAAAGGCTGACTGTATATACCGTGAATTTCCTCCTGGAAAACATTTCGATTATGCCGATCACCCGGGACTGGGCCTTGGACTGATAAAGCTATATGAGGTGACCTCGGATGAAAGGTATCTTGAGCTTGCAGAACATATCATTTACAACGGGAATCATGCACGGCCGGTTGACCTGGGTAACCAGGAAAACCCCAAGTCGATTGATGAACAGCGCAAAGCCTGGGGCCATGCTGTTTGTATCAATTATCTGTACAGTGGCGCAACGGACCTTTGCAGGTATCTAGACAAACCAGAGACCAGGATTGCGCTTGACAGCCTGTGGCACAGCATTGTTGATCGACGCATTTACATACATGGTGGTGTCGGTGGTCCGGGCCCCCATGAACAACTTGCTGATGACTGGATCCTGCCTCCCGCTGCCACATACAGCGAGAGCTGCGCGAATATCGCTACCGGAGAATGGAACCACAGGATGAATCTCCTGTACGGCGATGCAAAATATGCCGATATCATGGAAATGGAAGCGTATAATGGAGCCCTCTCAGGAATCAGCCTCAGTGGGACTGAATACTTTTATACAAATCCGTTGTACGCTGATTTAAATAATCGAGATGGTTATCGTTCGGGGGTCCGCACAAGGTATCTTTTCTGTTGTCCCTCAAAACTTCCAGGATTTGTAGCAGGTATTAACCGGTGGATCTACGCCCGGGACAATTCCGGCATTTATGTTAATCTGTTTATTGGAAGTACTGTAAAAACAGAGGTAGGCGGTAAAAATGTTACCATTGTACAGGAAACAGATTATCCATGGAAGGAAAAAGTTACATTTACCGTACAACCAGACAGTCCCCACAGGTTTGAAATGTCCATTCGCATTCCGGGATGGGCGCGCACAAATGGATGTTTCCCCTCAGATATATATCGCTTTGATGATAACAAAAAAATTGACTGGACATTAAGTGTCAATGGTGAAATTATTGAAGTAAAGAGTCTGGAGAAAGGATATGTGCAGATTTCAAGGAAATGGAAGCCTGGAGATAGGGTAGAGTTATCTCTTCCTATGCCGGTAAGACAGGTTTGCTCTCATCCTAATATTGAGGCCACACGAGATAAGGTTGCACTGATGCGCGGTCCGGTTCTCTACTGTCTTGAAGCACCTGATAACAATTTTAATGTTCTTGATGCTGCCCTGGCACCGGATCCTGAAATTGAGCATGAATATATCAAAGACTTACTTGGTGGTGTCCCCATAGTGAAGGGCATGGCCATAAACTCAGGGAATGAACCTGTTCAGTTCACGGCCATTCCTTACTATGCATGGCAAAACCGTGGCATTCACGAAATGACAGTCTGGATGTATCAGGATATTAATCAATTAAAAGATAACAAAACAAAAAATGCAATCAACCAGCAAAATCCCAATGAAACAATTATGGAGCTGACCAGATGAAAAAAGCTCTGTCGCTTTTGATGCAATATATTTTACGAAGGATAACCATAATGGAAAATATCTAAGTGTTAGTTTTTCAGATATATGCTCAAACAACAAACAGAATAAAATTATTCAACTATTATGGAAGATAAATTGGTTCGTCTCGGCAAAACAATAACAATCCTTCTGGCAACAACATTTCTGTTATCGCAATGCAATTCAGAATCCCCAACCAAAAGGAATTTGGAAGCGGGTTTCATTAATCCTCCCCTGGAGAACCGGCCTCTGGCTTTCTGGGACTGGTTGAATGGTTACGTCGATACAGCCAGAATGGTTTATGAACTGGAAGAAATGAAAGACAAGGGGATGCAGGGGGTGTTGATATGGGATGTTGGTGCTCTTCTTGATCCGGGAAAAATGATTCCTGCAGGTCCCGCCTTTCTGGGTGAAGAATCTTTGGAATATATAGCCCTTGCTCTGAAGACAAGTGGCCGGCTGGGATTGAACCTTGGATTGATCTCCGCCAGCAGCTGGAATGCCGGGGGTGACTGGATAGAGGAGGCTGATGCCAGCAAAGAGCTGCTGAGTACAAATCAGATAGTTACAGGTCCATCCAGGAAGAAAATCACGATTGAAAGACCAGTCAGCCGCAGGGGTAAACCTGAGATATACTCATTAATTAGCTCTGTCGTAATACCTTATTCCGATTCAAAGGAGATTGATTATACATCGGACAAAACGATTAATTTGGATGAATTCACCTCAGATGATAAGTTTATTGAATGGGAGGTACCCGAGGGAAAATGGGATATCATCTCTTTTTTTATGTGTAATACGGGCCAGAATCTGATGTGCCCGAGTCCAAACTCCAACGGGCTGATGATTGACCATCTCAGCAGAAAGGCAACAAAGACCCATTTCGATACGATGCTTGGAAGATTGGATAAAGTAAGTACACCTGAAAATCGTTTGAAATTCCTGGAGGTGGACAGCTATGAAGTATGGCCGGCGAAAGACTGGACTCCTGGTTTTGTTCAGGAATTTAAAACCCGTTATGGATATGATCCTACACCATACCTGCCACTCCTGCAGGGATATAGTAGTAAAGATAGTGTCGTTGGAAAGCGCTTCCTGGGTGATTACAGCCGCCTGGTAAGCGATATGATGATTGAAAATCATTTTGCTCAATCATCTGATATTGCAGAGGAACATGGAATGCTGATGTTTGCCGAGGCCGGACATGGTGGATCTGCACGGGTTGACCCCCTGAAAGCACTGGGGAATTCACACATCCCCATGGGAGAATTCTGGAACAGGCAACGGCATTGGGTTACAAAGGAAGCCGCAAGTGCAGCTCATATATACGGGAAAAAAGTGGTGGCTTCGGAATCGCTTACAGGATGGAATCACTGGCAGCACGGCCCAACCAATTTCAAGCAGCTTTGTGATATAGTCTTTTGTAATGGCCTTAATCAGGTTTTCTTTCACACCTTCGCCCATAATCCTGAAATTGCAGGTAAACCCGGATTTGTCTATCATGCAGGAGAACATATCAACGTAAATACAACCTGGTGGGAAATGGCCGGGCCCTTCATGGATTATCTGAGCAGGTGCTCCTATATGTTAAGGCAGGGAAATTTTGTCGGGGATGCTTGTCTTTATTACGGTGACCAGGCACCCAACCTGGTGCCCCCAAAACGTATAGATCCAAACATCAAACCCATATTCGGTGATAGCCTTTGCCTGCACTGCGGCAGACCAAAACCTGTAGATGCAGGTGAATTGCCCGGCTATGATTATGACTACATCAATGCAGATATTATAACTACTACTTTAACTGCGGAAGACGGAAAACTGGTATTGCCGACAGGGCAATCGTACAGGGTAATGTTACTGCCCGACAGGGATGACATATCGCTTGAGGTATTAAAGAGCCTGGAAAAACTTGTGTCTGACGGTGCAATCGTGATCGGCAGAAGGCCGGAAAGGACAACATCACTGAAGAATTACCCCGATTGCGACACTGAGGTGAAAACAATTGCAGACAAATTATGGGGCCAATGTGATGGTGTAAAGATATTTTCAAATAACTATGGAAAGGGTACGGTCTACTGGGGGAAATCAGTCAAAGAGGTGCTGGAAGAACTTAACATACCACCCGATTTTGAAGTAAAGGGCATCGATAACCGCGACCGGCATATCGACTATATTCACCGCAGGACCGATACAGAAGATATCTATTTTGTATCAAACAGCAACCAAAAGGAAGAGGAGTTTACCTGTATTTTCAGGGTCGATAAAAACTGGATCCCTGAAATCTGGGATGCTGAAACCGGATTGATACAGCGCGAGGTAGAATACTCAAATGTGGAAAACGGGATAAGCACTGAGTTCATCATGGATCCTCTGGCTTCCAGGTTTGTCGTTTTCAGAAACAAATCTACAGGTAAGAATGATGCGGAGTTAAACTACGATTTACAATATGGTTTTCATCGTAAACAGAAATCAGGAGAAATAAAAGAAACGATCGACCTAACCCACCATTGGAAAATTAGATTTAATCCCGAGATGGGCGGCCCGGATTCCTATCAACTCGAGAAACTCACCAGCTGGTCTGAAATCGACCATGAAGGCATCAGGTATTATTCCGGATCAGCAAGCTATAGCAGGGACTTTTCTGTTGGGGAGGAAACATTATCAGCTGGATCTGAAGCTTTTGCCGTTTTCGGGGATATACAGGAGATGGCACGCGTTTTTGTAAATGGGAATGACTGCGGTATTGTCTGGACCCCGCCTTACAAGGCCCGGATCACCCCATACCTGAAAGCCGGTACAAACAGTATCACTGTTCAGGTTATCAATACCTGGAACAACCGGATTGTGGGAGATGTGAGAAACCCGGACAAAAAACCATTTACCAAAACAAATGCTAAGATCCGGTTCAATGAAGACAGTCCCTTGTTGAGGTCGGGTTTGATGGGCAAAGCCGAAATATTGTTCGTGAACAGAAAATAATGGAGGCAGGAATACCAATCAGAGAAAGTAAAAATACAAGGATCCCGTTTCTTCTGTTTGGTAAGGTATAATTGCAAAGCATCAGATATCAGGCAAGGGAAACAAAGTTGAGTATCTATATTACGGAGTTATTTATTAATCAAATCTTTTAATCAATGAGGCAAGTATCATATGCATTCCTAATCCTTATTACCCTGGGCTGCACGGTTGGTAATGAACAGGAAATAGGCTACGTTTTTCCCTCATTTACCGGAAACGGAGAAGATGGATTACATCTCTTGATAAGTTATGATGGCTACAAATGGCAGGAGGTGGATGATTATAAAAGTGTCTACTTACAGACGGAAGGACTTATGCGGGATCCTTCCATTTGCATCGGCGGTGATGGTAAATATCATATGACCCATACCACCGAATGGTTTGATCATAGAATTGCGGTAACACATTCCGAGGATTTGGTGAATTGGACACCGACTGAATTTCTGTATGTATGGGGTGACTACAAAGGAATCGGAACAGAAGAGAGTGATGGCTTCTCCTGGGCAGGTAACAACCTCAGCAAGCCGGTGAAAAGAGATTCCCTTGTGAAGAACTGCTGGAGTCCAACGATCTTTTTTGATGACAGGACCTTGGAATATGTGATTTTCTGGGCAACCACTATAGAGCATCCGGATGTATTCCCTGAAACCTGGAACCCGGAGATATGGGAAAATATGAATCATCGGATATACTACATCGTAACCAAAGACTTTAAAAGCTATTCACCTCGCAAATTGTTCTATGCTCCTGAACACCATATGGTTATTGATGCGTTCGTGGCTAAAGTGGATGAGGAAAATTATGTAATGGGCATCAAAGAAGAGTCCCTTCAGCAGCTCCATGTGGTTAAAAGCAAGAAAAAACTGGATTCATGGTTGAACATGCCCCCTGGTTTCTGGGAAGACATATCCGATACAGAACCCTTTGCCGGGCCGAATGTACCTGGAGTTATGGTAAAGGCGGAAGGTAACGCCATCTTTAGAGTCGATGACGAGTGGCTGGTTTACTGTGATTACTGGAGAACGCAATCAAATGGTGCATTTCGGACCTATGATTTTGAAACATTTACCAATATTACCGACCAGGTTCAGCTACCCGGGTGGATAAGGAA
>LJUP01000037.1 GCA_001303955.1 Bacteroides sp. SM23_62
GAATGGTCTTTGACCGCGGCAGGCATCGCGATCTTTATCATCCTGTTCAAACTGGTATCGAAATTCCTGCCGATCATCTCGTTCTCGGAGATGAGCCATGCAGATTACAGACAATTAAAAATCTTGGAATAATGCAGAGATGATCATGAAAATCAAAACATACTTTTTCTTATGGGTGCTGATGTTTTCTGCCGGAATGCTTGCCGCACAGGAAGCCGCGGTCGAAGAATCCCCCGGGGATGAGGAACCCATAGAACCGGTAATGGAACTTACCTACCTGAAGGACTCTGACGGGAATGTCAATCTCCGCTCAAGCATGGTCAATTATGTGGACCGCATGCCTGTCCCGCTGACCGGGCTCGAAATAGATTTCTATGCAGGAGAAGACTCCCTTGTGGCACTCGGATCCGTTCCAACGGATGAGGAAGGCCTGGCTGTGCTTGTATTGGAAGGAAACCCGGATGTGCCGCTAAGCGCAGACGGATCGGTCCGGTATTTTGCGGAGTATATGGGGACCGACAACATCTACCCGGCCGAATACGAGGTATATGTTACGGATGTTAACCTGGAGATGAACCTCGAAATGGTGGATTCTGTCGGGACAGTGAGCCTGAGGGCCTATACCCTGGTCGACGGGGAGGAGGTCCCGGTAGCAGATGAAGATGTTTATGTTTACATCAAAAGGATGTTCAACGACCTGCCTATCGGGGAGGATTTCCTGGATGAAAACGGTGAATTTGTTACAGAGGTGCCCGATGATATCCCAGGCGATGCAGAAGGGAATATTGAGATCATCGCCAGGTTCAATGACCATTACCTGTTTGGAACGGTTGAAAAGCGGCAGACCGTACCCTGGGGTGTGCCAACCCAGTACGATTTTGCCGTTCCCCAGCGGACCCTCTGGACCCAGATAGCACCCCTCTGGATGATCATCACCCTGAGTATCCTGCTGATCGGAGTCTGGTCACATTACCTATACGTGATCGTTCAGCTTTTCAGGCTTCGCCGCCTGGCCCGGAAGGAAGAACCGGGAAGTTTGGTATGATATTGGTAGAATTAAATTAAATGGTAATATTTGTAATTAATTGTTTAATCTTTAAAGAGGACAAAATCATGAATAAGATGTATAAAATTTTCGGTTTGATGGGCTTTCTGTTTTTTACGGCCCTTTTAATTTCATGGACCAGCACATCCAATCAGGAACCATGGGAAGTACCTGCCAAGTACAAGAATATGGAGAATCCCGAAGACACCAATGATGAGTCAATTAAGGTTGGAAGGATGCTCTACACGAAGAATTGTGCTTCCTGTCACGGGAAAACCGGCCTGGGTGACGGTCCCAAGGCACGTGGCCTGGATACACATCCCGGCGACATGTCAGGCGATGCTTACCAGTCCCAGACCGACGGTGAGCATTTCTACAAGACCAAGTTCGGCCGGGGAGAGATGCCCAAGTACGAGAACAAGATTGCCGATGAGGACATCTGGCACATGGTCAATTACATGCGTACTTTCAAGAAGTAAAGGTTTAAAAAATATTCTGATCTGGCGACTGGGATTCTAACAGGATTCCAGTCGCTTTATGTTATAGTATCACTATCTTTGTTCATGCCTGGATTGAACAATCTTTATGAATGTGGTTGAAAAATATATCAGGTATTCGATCATCGCAATTTTGTTGTCTCTATCCTTAATTGTATCAGCGCAAAAAACACTCGTCACAATTATAGATGAGGACACATCTGAGCCATGCATTTATGCAAATGTTGCATTATCAAGCCTGGACGGCAGTTATATTATCGGAGGAATAACAGATGAAAAAGGTAAAATCGAGTTTGATCTGGACAGGGAGCTTAAGATTACTGTTTCCTTTGTGGGTTATGAAGACTTCACCGGTAGCCTCACACCTGGTGAAAACCTTTTAATTCGTCTAAGAACTGATTTTATTAATGTTGAAACAGTTGTGGTTACCGGTCAATACCAGCCAAAACCCGTTGATAAATCCATATATAGAATAGATGTAATAGGTGCAAACACACTCCAGGAACGTGGTGTCAACAATCTTGCTGAAGCATTGTCAAATGAAACAAGCCTCCGGCTGAGAGTGGATCCATCTCTGGGCACATCACTGGAAATGCAGGGGATGGGAGGGGAGAACATCAAATACCTGGTTGACGGAATACCACTTGTTGGCCGGGTTGGAGGAAATATTGATCTGTCTCAGATAAATATTGAAAATATCGACCATATTGAGATACTACAGGGCCCGATGTCAGTTCAGTACGGTACAAATGCCATCGCCGGAGTTATTAATATTATTACAAAGAAGAACAACTACTTCCGTAATCTGCTGAAAGGTGACATTTATTCGGATAATAAGGGTAATTATAATTTTGGGTTGTATGGATCCGTAATACGGGGCAAAAATACAATTACATTATCAGGTTATCGACATTTATTCCAGGGAGTTGATATAGACCTGAACGTTGACACTACCGATATTGATGGTCATGACAGGTATATGGAATTCAAGCCAAAACTGGTCTATAATGCAGATGCGGAATATAAATATCAGAATCAAGACTTTCAGTTGAAGGTTAAATCTCAATACATGAATTCCCTGGTGAAGCATTACTCGAACTACCTTGAAAAGATTGTTCTGGCATACGATGCAGATTATCATACAACACGATCTCTGAACAGTATTACGATCAGTGACAGGTTATCAGAAAGTCTGACGTATAGTGTTATCGGGGCCTATACCTATTTTGGCAGGGAGACGGAATTTATAACTTCGGATCTTGCCCTGTTGACAAAAGAAACCACGAAAACAGCGAGTACAGTTTTTAATAATATAATGGTCCGGGGTGATTTTACCTATGCACCCCAGGGGAAGAATTACTCATTTATGGCTGGTTGGGACATCAACCATGATAACGGCAGTGGGGACAGGATTGAAGACGGGGCCAAAATAGGGGATTATGGTTTCTATATCAGCAATCAGTACAGACCTATAAATAAACTTTCATTTCAGCCAGGCATACGTTTTATTTACAATACAATATATGGCGCACCACTTATTCCTTCCTTAAATGTCCAGTGGAATATTATTGAGAGATTGAATTTCAGGGTATCCTATGCCAGAGGCTTCAGGGCTCCTTCACTGAAAGAGCTATACCTGGATTTTAAGGACAGTAACCATGATCTGTCGGGCAATAAGGACCTGAAAGCAGAAACAACAAACAGTTATAATTCCTCTCTTGAATATACACTGCAAAACGCAGATCACGAGCTTAAATTCGCGCCCGGGATCTTTTATAACGATGGCAAGGATGCAATTACCCTGATCGTAACGGATGTCCAGTCAAATTCTGCAACCAATGTCAACCTGGGTGGAAGACGGACTCTTGGAGGAGAGATAAACGCATCATTCATAAGCAGATCAGGATTGATGATTAGGGCAGGCTTCAGCAGGATCGGTGAAACCTTCGACAATGAGGGAGAAGGAGATTACCTGCCAATAATTTATTATAATAATTACACATTCAATACGAAGCTTTCATTCCGGAAATACAGGACCACGCTGAGGGCAAATTTAAAGTACTATGGTAAAACGCCTTCTCTGGCCTCTATCCCTGAGGACCAGGGAGGGGGATATTACCGTGTATTCACCGATCCATACGGCGATCTAGAAATTACCATAACAAAATCCCTCTGGAATAACAGGCTGATCTTGATCGTTGGCGGCAAGAATTTGCTCAACAATATTGAAGGAAGGACCTCGGGATATAGAAATTATGGTCAGGATGGGTATCAAGACTCGTATTCCAGTCCCCTGAATTACGGCAGAACATATTTTATCAAGCTTAATTTCAAATTGAGCCAGTAGAGGATGAAGAATCATACATTATTATATGGTATTTCCCTTTCTTTACTTTTATTTCCTTCCTGCCTGAAGGATATTGACCTCGAACCGATTTCCAGAACAATTGATGAGACCTTTACAGTACAAAACTCCATAAGGAAAGTCCAGTCCTTTTACAGGTTTTATGAGAATACCGTACTGGAAGTAGGAACGGCTTCCCCTTTCAGCTGGGATCTCGCTTTTGAATCGGCCGGTCCGGATAATCGTGTTCTAATCGGCTGGGCCAGTTCTTCAACGGTTATCAAATCCGGAACCAGCAATTTTGATGAGATTACACAGGCCATGATACTCGACTTGATTGAAAATTCAGATGACTGGACCTTTGATGATCCCTCATATATCAACACGATGGATTCTGTTAGCCTCAGGAACTGGGAAAACGGGGAAATTTATATTCAGAGCAGGGGTGTTGAAAACGATAATTATTATGCTATTCAGTTTGTCTCAAAAACCGATAACTCGTATACGGTTAAATATGCATCTGCACAATCCCTGGATATAATCAATGAAGTTACCATTAACCGGAGTACCGGTTTTAACTATGTTTATTTTTCCTATGCAATAAATGGTACACTTACAGTGGAGCCTTTGCAGAGAGATTGGGATATTATGTGTTCACCCTACCTTGGCTGGTGGGAAACAAGTACCCCCGGGGAATACGCCCCGTATATACAGAGTGGGATCATGATTAATAATGAATATGGTGTCAGGATAGCCAGGGTTTTTGATCCTGGAGTAACTTATGAAGAAATTGACATATCAGATACTATAGATTACGAATTCACCGATATGAAGGGGGCGATCGGGTCGAACTGGAAAATTCTTGGCAGTGTGGGTTCCGAGAATCTGTATACGATGGATCCAGACAAGAAATATATTCTCAAGAAATATGATTACGAGACAGACAGAGAAATGTATTTTAAACTTCAGATAATCGATTATAAATTAAATGGAGAGGATCATCATCCGACAATCGAATTTAAGTATCTGGGGTCGAACTAATCACTCCTGGATAAAATAAGAAAGGCCGCCCGGTCGGGACAGCCTTCTTATTCACTTTAAAATCCTCCTTATAATGGGGTAATTTCTCCGATATATTCGAGCGTAAGGTTTGCAGTGCTGGTTGGAATGAACTCAAATGTACCTCCCCAGTCGTAGTCCCCGAATGATAACACAATATCAGCCTCGAATAAATAGACACCTGTACCGAGTTCGGTGATTACCAGGTCTCCGGACCCTGTTTTTCCGAGGGCTGTTGAATCATAGACCATTCCGGCGTAGTTTGAAGTATATCCGGCATCATAGGTGCCAGCAGGATTGTCACTGTCCCAGGTATATGTTCCAGGTAATTCACCCAGACCCTTGTTCGGATATAGTTTCAAAAGATCCGGATTGTCCTGTCCGGCCACCGGAGTCAAAAGTCGAATATACGGATCGCCACCCTGCGGTGCCTGGTACCAGAACATCAATGAATCAATAACATACTCTTTACCATTCAGTATGTAATAATTGTGGGGATCATTTACAGTCAGACTTTGTGACATCTCGGTATTCCCGTCTTCATTGGATGCAATAAGCTTAACATTATACGTCCCGGAAGCTGTATATATATGGGTGGGATTTTCTTCTGTGGACGTGGTGTTATCGCCAAAGTCCCATGTATAGGAATCTGCATCTGTTGATGTATTGGTGAAGAATACAGTATCGTAAGCTGTAATGTCAGTTGGTTCGAAGGTGAAACCAGTTGTTGGTAAATTCTCACAACCGGCCAGGAATGCGGCAAACAATAATGCTGTAAACACCAATCTTACACTTTTTTTCATCTTGTCGAATTTTGATTTGATTTTAAATATGTTCGGCTTACAAAGTAAATAATATTTTATGACAAAAAAGTTTGTTGAAGTTTTTTATTAATTATTTAACCTAATCCCCGTACACGTGGACCGAATTGGCGGCTGAGGGCAGGTAATTGATCCCGAACCAGCAGATCAGCAGCACAATGAATGCGACGCTGAGCGCCCAGAGGGGAGCCTTCATCTTTCTGGGCTGGAAATGCCTGAAGTGCATGTAACCGAGGTAACACAGCCAGGTCAAAAAGGCCCATGTCTCCTTGGGATCCCAGGTCCAGTAATGCCCCCATGCCTCCTTTGCCCAGAGCGCCCCGAAGAGGAGTCCCAATGTAAGGAATGAAAATCCCACATAGACCAGGTTATCAGCCAGCCTGAGGACCTTCAGGTTCAATTCCCTGGAATAAAGCTGGTAAAGTCCCTTGACCGCTACCAGGGACGAAGCGGCGAGCAATGCATAGGAGAATATATACACGATCACATGCGGCACGAACCAGGGCGACTGCAGCGCCGGCATAAGGGTCTTGGAATAGGTCTCCGGGTTCAGGTAATTGATCATCAAAAAAAGCGAAGCAAGGGCCAGCGCATACCCGAGGAACCATTTGTACCTCCACCTGTAATAGGTGATCACCCCGACAAATGGAAGGAACAGGGAATACCACAGGCGTGTTTCCCCGAGTGTCCTTAATGGTGGCCGCTCCAGGTTGATCCACAGCATGACAACGAACAATGTCAGCACGGCAATCCCTGCGATCACCAGGACCGTGCCGGTGGTTTCCAGGGATTTTTTCCTGGCAGAAAAATTAACCAGAGATACCCCTGATAACCAGCTTATAAAAGTGATGCCGGCGAATGCCGGAAAATTTATCCAATCCATGATTTTTTACTCTTTAATGTCCTGTCCGATCCAAAATAGGTACAAAGCACCTGCAAGCAGGAGGAAAATACCGGTATAAACAACCGGCAGCCAGGGATCCCTGACGGCTTCGATCACGGATACCCGGGACCATTTACCCATCCTTTCGTCATAGGATAACTGGTAAAGTTTCCAGCCCCTGTATTTAAAGGGCTTGTTCACCTCCAGGGTCAGCGGAAGCTCCACTTCCCCATCCTCGATGACAATATCAGATGAATATTTTTCCGGTTCCGGATTGGTCATGACAAGGAAACGATGATTATCCAGCGGCATATGCTGATACATTACCCGGAAACTGCCGGAGGATATCCACCCCTCCCTCACTTCACCGGATATGCCGTTCATTGCTTTTACATAGGCAGCAGGTGCATTCCCCATACTGTCGCCATGGACATAGCGATCATCCGCCCTGAATGCCTCGGGCTCATATTCAAGGACCTCTATATCCCAGTTTAAAAGGGTGGCTTTCAATTCCTCCTCAATCAATGGCATGGATTTATCATCCTCGAACAATAACTTCCCGGTCCGGCCGTCAAGGATGGCAAGTTTGGGATTGTAATGCTCGATATTAAAGTCCTCCAATCTTACTGAGAAAGGCAGCGTATATGTTTCTCCGGTCCGCTTGTTCACTGCCTGGCTCACGGTCTGGTTCATGCCGCCATGTGGTTCCAGCAGCGTCAGGTTCAATCGCATCAGGTCCCCGGCCCCAAGGTATCCTGCAGCAATGGTAATCCAGAGTCCGGCATGATTCAGCAGGAATCCCAGGTTTTTACGGCTGAAGGGAGTGGCCCGTCGGAGTGCTACGAATCCCAGGGTAACCAGGAAATACAAACCCGAGATCATCATGAGCCAGCTGTTCTTCATGTGGGTCAATCCCAGTAACCTCAAGTAACGGTTTACACTGGTATCATCCTGCGGTATGAAGCCCAGCAGGAGGACCACCAGGGCGAAAAAGCTGATGGCGCTGATGGCCGCCGGCACACTGGAAAGCCATTTGATGATGGGACGGTTTTTAAACCTGTAATATAAAATGAGCAGAAGCAATGGCAGTCCCACGCCAACCATGATGTTCACGGGCCATTTTAAAAGCGGGGCGCCCCGTCCTCCGGTCAGGACCTCGAATATCAGTCCCAGGAATATCAGTTCCAGCACCACAAGGAAGCTTTCCCTATATCTCCATGGATGGTCCCATGTCTTCCTTTTCTGCTTATTATTTTGTGTATTCACCTGTGATTAATTAGGCCGTAATAGCCCGCAAATATAAAAAGATATTTTATTCCATGGCAAGAAATCATGATCTGGTATAAACTGAAAAAGGGACCGTCCCAGAGCAAAAGAGACGGTCCCTTTTAGAAAATGGTACTTATAGATCTTAATTGGAGAGGGCTTCGAGAGAATTTTTCAGCAATGCCATGGCATATCCGGGATTATGAACACCCATGCTGAGGTCTTCTTCGATGAATTTGAAATTATAGAGAAATCCGGCCTCTTCAGGTGATACTCTCAGCGGAGCATCATCATCAGCAACTAAATAGCCGTCCTCATCCAGCAGGCCCTCATTCATCAGTACATGATGCAGGCTGTCAAGCAACGTGGAAACCTGGGTCTGGACACCGTTATAATCAAAATCTTCAATGGTACTGTGGCAATCTGTACATCCGGCAACCCAGTCTTCCTCACTCCCGTGATATTCATAGCTCATGGCAAAGGTATGTCCGCCTGCCTGGTTACCATAGGCATCTGGCATATGGCATTGTGTACAGCCGGCAGAGGCATGTGTCGTACCTCCTGGGGTTGGATAGGAGACGCTTCCGGCTACTTCGTAAGCCGATGTTCCATAAAGCATGGCTGATTGCGGTCCGTGATGCGGTCCCCAGCGCATGTTGTCAATGTCAATGCTGTCGCCTCCGATCACATACATCGGTTCCGGGATCCTCGGCTGGTGACAGTTGGCGCACATATTACTCACTCCCAGGTCCACCGTCACACTATTGATCCAGAGTTCTACCGGATCCGGATAGCGGATGGCAAAGTCACTGGCATCATAATTGATGTGAATTTTGTGACATGTACGGCATTGCGGGGGAGAAGGCTGTTTGATATCCGCAGAAGCTTCCATTTCACCGCTTTCCATCCTGTCAAGGAATCCTTCATGCGTATGACATGCGGCACAGTCGGCATCGCTTCTTTCAAATGCACCTCCTGTCATGTGTTTGGAGTTCCCGGTCTGTAAAGACTTGACAAACACGTCAGAATCTTCATTATGGCATTCCGTACAGGTAGCATTGGCATCAACCCCATCTGTGCCATCAATCCCGTCTTTTCCATCTGCCCCAGCTGCGCCTGCAGGGCCAGCCGGTCCTTCACAACCAATAATAACAGCTGCTGCGAGAATAAATGCAGTTAATGTTAAACTGAATAAATAGGTGAATCTTTTCATAATTAGTCCGTTTTTGAGATATGGTCTAAAAGTAGAAATGCTTCTCACAATTGGCAATGAAAACCGGGAGATATATACAATATCGTCGATAGATTTTTTCTGTTTTTGTCACCGTGATAACTCGTGCAATCGAGCGAGATATATCTTTATTGAAGCTGACATAAATCGCTTGAACTATAAATCAGGATTGCGCCCCACACCTTAATAAGGCACTTTGCGAATCAATTCACAAGGCAGATATTTCAACATACCGATATATATCGGTCATTTCCCCGATGATTGTCTTCACATGAAAAGGTTAAAGTTTTCTTCTGCAGTAATTTAAATCGTCCGCTACAGATTGAATCCTATCGGTATTCTCCCTAATTTTAGGTTGTACTCCCAGCGATCTCACACAGCTAGTCTTTTCCTTATTATCAAGGGTGTCTCAAAAGGGGCACCCTTGTTTATGTGATCATGCGGATGGCGGGCATTTATCCGCAGCTGCACGCCGCTTCGTTTTTACCCTTCAAGGCTGACATGAACATGGCTGTAGCACAACCCACTCCGCTCTCAACGGAGATGGCATGAGCCGGGCAATTCTGCTGACAAGCCCCGCATTCCATGCAGAGGGAACGATTGACAATCTGCACCACCTTTCCATTGGGTGCAAATACACCATGGGGACAGACAATGCAGCACATCTGGCATCCATTGCAAAGTTCCCGTTTAAAAACCAGGGTATTTTCCTGATAAGCATCCAACATTATTTACTCACCGTTAATGAAACAATAATGGCTGTTGAGAAAAAAAACATTCCGGCGGCAAACATCCATACCATCGCTGGGAAATAGGCATAAATCTCTTTCCTTACCCCCGATCTGGAAGTAAAGGTGGTAGCTCCTGTAAAATTGAGCGCCAGGAAAGCCGTCACAGGTGGTAATGATAAAATATATGCCATGGTTGATATAAGCGTAAATACCCATGCCTGGTTTGAATGATTGAGGATATGTACAGACCCAAAGATGAATGCCACCACTCCTCCCAGGATAAAACCCTTGGTACTGAAATTCTTTGTTGGCAGCCAGGGAAGCAGCACCGGGAACAGCACGGACCCGGCGATCATGGCACTGGCCAGTGCCAGGGCAGGCATCAGTCCAACGGTAAGATACAAAATCCCGCTCAGTATCAGCATGGGCAACAGGACATGGATAAATTCAACAGGAATCAGGATAAGCCTGTCCAGCAGGGTGAATTTCACACGCCTTGCCCCTGCAGAAATTTTTTTATTGCCTAAATAATCTGGAATATCAGCCGCCCTGACAGGACCGTATTTTATGTTAAAGCCGGTTTTCTCCTTGACCCTGTGTGCAGATACACCAGGGGCGCCCAGCTGTGGCAGGATCAGTGTACGGTGCTTTATGGTTTCATGCAGTCTGGTCTCATCAATTTTCCGGATCAGTTCTTCTGTCCCGAAAGTCCCTTTGCCGGCAGCACACCAGACATTGATCCCGAACGTATTCAGTACCAGAATGAAACAATCAATTTCCTTCAGGGAAGACCTGAGTGCATCAAAGCTGAGCGTATAATTGGCGGTAATAAAAACAGGACTTTCCGGACCAGGATCACCGAACCTGTAAAGTCCCGGAGTGACCAGGTATCCCATCCGGTTTATGCCCAGTCTTGCCAGCAGGTGATCCACGTTATTTTTGAGGCTGATTTTCCGGTCAGCAATTAAAATAGTCCCTTGCATGGTCAGGCTTTGTCTCCAGTTGCAAGGAAGATGCTTATTTTCGCATGTTTGTCCGGTTTTACCGAGTTTGCACAGCAGTATTCCTCGATCGGGTTAACATGAACATTTATGAAGCCGGCCGCTCTCAGCCAACTTTCCATTTCGTCATGGCTGAATCCCAGCCACAGATCATGATGTTCTTTCTTTAAGAATTCAAAATTATGGGCATCCAGATCCGTCAGGATCACTTTGCCCCCACTTTTTAAGATCCGGTAGATTTCGCGTATGGCATTAGGGGGATTATCAACATGATGCAGATACATGTTGGCCAGTGCATAATCTATGATATTATCCTTGACCGGCAGATGGTTTGCATCGCCCGTTCGATAATCTATATTCGTTGAATCCCTGAATTTAGCTTTCATATGCTTCAGCATCTCGCCGGACTTATCAATGGCGATGATCGATGCCGGACCATCTTTGAGTCCCTCAGTGACAAATCCAGTGCCGGCTCCCAGATCTGCGATCATATGCCCGGGTTCAGGAATGATCATGGAAAGAATACTTTCCCTTACCTTCTCAGAATAGAATTCTTTGCTCATCGAATCCCACTGGGAAGCAATTTCATCAAAATATTTCCTGACCTCCCTGCCAGGCTTTTTCTGCAAAATATTACTGAATATCATGTCATATTTTATTTAAGGTTTGGTATAAATAACACCCGGATTATTTGCGATTGCTGCTCACTGATTACCTGTTTAGCTGGATCATTTTCTGTGCCACAGCTTCAATCGATCTCATGAATGCCGGCAGGTCTTGCTCAGGGATGGAATCCAATACTGCTTCAAAATACGCATCACTTTCCTTGTGGATCTGATTGCAGATGTCTTTACCCTGCCCGGTTAGTGAAATACTGACCGTTCTTCTGTTTTCCCTGGGTATTTCCCTTGTCACCATGCCCATATTGACCAGGCTTTCAATGGTCCTACTGACAGTGCTTTTATCCAGGTAAAGTCTTTCAGATAATTTATTAAGCGTAAGACTTTTATGCGAATCCAACTCCAGTAAGGCGTGGCATTGGGCAAGCGTAACACCGTGGCAGCAGTTTGAACAATTATGCATGTTTAATTCCTGTTCAAGATGCCTGATGTTTTTTCTGAACCCGCGTAAGGTCGATGTGTCCATGAGGTAAATTTCAATTGAAAATTACAATTATTTCAATATAAAACTGTTGCAATATACAACCTTTAAAAATAACCACCAAATTTTTTTTTCTTTTGTTTTAACTGCGGATTATTTTTGGATGGACGAATAAACCAAGCCAGTAGGAATGATTTTCAAGGATCGGGTACACTGATACAGTTGAACTTAGTGTACTGCCTCAGTCAATTAAATCATTAGATTAACTCAATTTGTAATCATCTCCCCCATCTAACTTGGAAAAATTACCTATATTTACCCTACTAATACTATAGGATAAATAGCAATACATAATGTAATGAAATTCAACACAAAAACCCGATACGGCTTAAGGACCATGATTGAACTCGCCGTGCAGGGTACCGAGAGAGGGGTATATCAGAAAGAAATATCCGAGAGGCAGGAAATTTCATTCAAATACCTGGATCAGATCATAGCCTCCCTGAAGGCATCGGGACTGATCGTTAATTCCGAAGGCCGGATGAGCGGATATATACTGGCAAAGGACCCGGAAAAAATCAGTGTATATGACATTTATAAGGCCTTCGAGCATGAATTAATGATTATCGAATGCCTGAAGGGTGAAGGAAAATGCAGCCGTGAACGTTTGTGCGCAGCAAGAGAATTCTGGAATGGTCTTAACGATATTATTATAAATTACCTGGAATCAACAAGCCTGATAGAACTGGCAATAAAACAGGAGGAAATCAATGAAGGTGAAGCTGCAAGTATGTTTTATATCTAGAAATGCATATAAACAAAATCAATTGATGAAATAATGCAGTACTTAAATACACTGTTTATGCTGAATCGGGAAGTGAAGGATTTCTCGCCAACATATTTTTTATAACGCTGATAGAAGTATTCATGCAGTAATGTTATGTGGACCTTCACGCTGTTTAATAAAATGCCGGAGTGTAATAACCTAAACCTTATTAATTATGGTAACTAAATTAGATGTCAGCTATGTATGCCCTGACTGCAGATCTTACCTGCTGCTCTTTGGCAGCATCACATTAATAGTTAAACCTTGCACAAATGAGAAGCAGGGATTATTGCTGATAGATCCGGCAATGGGTAAATATGAAATCATAGGCAATTCCAGATTGGATTTGACAAGCATGGATTGTTTTGATTATTATTGCCCTTCATGTGGATCCAATTTAGCAGCCACAAATACAAAAAAGAACATGGCCAGGATCATAGTTATCGATATAGATGAAAAGGAGTATGATTTATTTTTTTCCAGGTATTTTGATGAGCATTCCACGTTTAAGGTGGTTGAGGGCGATAGTGCCTAAGATTACCGGAAAAAACAATTAACAGGAAGAGGAACAAATGAGCATAGCAGATAATATTACGGAACTGATAGGCAAGACCCCGTTAGTAAAACTAAATAATGTGACAAAAGATGTATCCGCGAACCTGGTCGCAAAACTTGAGTTCTTCAACCCTGCAGGTTCGGTGAAGGACAGGATAGCAAAATCCATGATAGAGGATGCTGAGGGAAGGGGGGCCCTGGATAAGGATACTGTCATAATAGAACCTACAAGCGGGAATACAGGTATTGGTCTCGCTATGGTCAGTGCGGCGAAAGGATACCGTCTCGTCCTTACCATGCCGGAGAGCATGAGTATTGAAAGAAGGAATATTTTAAAGGCATTTGGTGCTGAACTCGTTCTTACACCGGCCGAAAAGGGCATGAATGGCGCCATTGAAAAAGCGGTTGAGCTGGCGGGGGATAATAAAAGATCATTTATACCGCAGCAATTCAAAAATCCGGCCAATCCTGAGATCCACAGGCAAACTACAGCCCTGGAAATCTGGAACGACACAGGCGGCCAGGTGGATATCCTGGTTTCCGGAGTGGGTACCGGCGGAACCATTACAGGTGTCGCAGAGGTAATCAAGGAAAGAAAACCGGAATTCATGGCTGTAGCGGTCGAGCCGGCAGATTCTCCCGTACTGGCGGGGAGAGAGCCCGGCCCTCATAAAATCCAGGGTATTGGAGCAGGTTTCGTTCCCGATGTGTTAAACACAAAAATCATCGATGAAATAATCCAGGTATCCAACGAAAATGCAATTAAAACAGCCAGGCGATTAATCAGGGAAGAGGGAATCTTCTGCGGAATTTCATCCGGCGCAGCTGCCTATGCTGCCCTGGAGGTGGCGGGCAGGGCTGAGAACAGCTACAAAATGATCGTAGTCGTCCTACCTGACACCGGGGAAAGATACCTGACTACGTCGCTGTTTGAAGACTTACAATAATCTCCTGAAATTATGAAACAGGATTATTATGGAACCTGCAAATAAAACAAACAAGTTAGATGAGCTGAGATCAATGCTGACCCGGTACAACTCAGCAGTGATCGCCTTCTCAGGCGGGGTCGACAGTACACTGTTAGCCCGGGTTGCCAGAGACAGCATCAATGGAAACCTGCTGCTGGTGACTGCCACCTCCTCTACCTATCCCTTTTATGAATTGGATGATGCAAAAAAGATCGCAGCATTTTTAAAAATTAAACATAGAATTATAGTCTCTGAAGAAATCGAGATACCCGGATTCTCAAATAATCCGCCGGACAGATGTTATTATTGTAAAAGCGAACTCTTTGCAAAAATAAGATACATTGCCGAACAGGAAAACTATGACGTTGTCTTTGACGGGAGTAATGCTGATGATCTAAATGATTTCAGGCCCGGCATAAAGGCCCTTAAGGAAAAAGGGATACTGTCTCCTCTTGTGGAGGCCGGATTGAACAAGGAAGAGATCAGGGAGTTGTCAAGGAAATTCAATCTCCCGACGGCCGAAAAGCCGGCATATGCATGTCTTGCCTCCCGTTTTCCTTACGGAGAAAAAATAACCAGGAAAAAACTTGACAGGGTTGCCCTTGCGGAGAAAGAAATCAGGAACCTGGGATTTAAAACCTTCAGGGTACGTAGTCATGAAAACCTGGCACGCCTGGAATTTGACCGGGACGAAATGGACAGGGCCTGGGGAGCGAGGAATAAACTCAGATCTGTATGCGAAAAGGCGGGCTTTCTTTTTATCACGATGGATCTGAAGGATTTTAAATCAGGTTCAATGAATATAGTACTGAAAAATCAAAATTCCCCATATACACGGCCAAAAAAATAAACAATGAAAAACAAGATCTTTCCCATTATGGTTTGTTTCTTGATTTTAATGGGCTGTGACTACAAGGATATCTTACCTTTCAACGACGAGCTGACATCTTATTGCCGGTCACTGCCAGATGAGTTTGTAAATGTGCCCGATTCCACCGGAAAGAATTTAAGAGAGGCAGGGACATATATTATTGATCAGTTGAATAATGGACAGCTGACCAGTATCTCTTTTGTATGCGAGCATAATTCAAGAAAAAGTCACCTGGGACAAATATGGACAGAGATGGCAACGCTGTATTACGGGATTGACAATGTAAAATGCTATTCTGGAGGCACTACACCAACGCATGTAAACCAGAGGATCATTAAGGCACTGGAAAACACCGGGTTCCATATTTCTGAAAAAGGAATTGCCGGCAATGGACCAAAATACCATCTTGGCTTCGGGAGACCCTCACAGGGATTTGAGATCTTCTCAAAAAGATATGATCATCCCATGAACCCGGATACAAATTATATGGCCATTTCACTTTGTTATAATCCTGAAGAATGCTGTCCTATCTCTTATGGTGCTGACCAGCAGCTAACGATTCCGTATGAAGATCTTCAACCCTTTGACAATACCCCGCTTGAAACGGATATGTATGACAGGCAGTGCCGGCAGATAGCCAGGGATATGTTCTTTATGATGGATTTTGTAAAGAATAATACAGCCGTGGAAGTGAGATAGGATTTCGGGTGATGATCATATAAAAAATTAGCATTTTTGTATTTACTACCAGGAAAATGGACCATGGATTGGTACGCTGAAGAATTACTCTGTCATGACCTGCCTACAAAGCCCAGACCTGAGCTGGGCACCGTGCTGGTCACAGGGGCCACCGGATACATTGGCGGCAGGCTGGCGCCTGAGCTGCAGGCAAGGGGATACAGCGTTCGTATCATGGTCCGCCGGGCCTCCCCCGAACACCAGGAGCGATGGCCTGATGCCGAGATCGCTGTGGCGGATTCATTGAATGTGGGGGACCTGAAAAAGGCGCTCGAAGGTGTCAGCGTGGCTTACTATCTCATCCATTCCATGTTGCTCGGTAAAAAAGAATTCGAGTACACGGACATTCAGGCGGTGACGAATTTCAGGTTCGTGGCTGAGGAGATGGGCCTGAAAAGGATCATATATCTCGGGGGATTGGGAAGGTATCAGCCGGCGCTCTCAAACCATCTGAAAAGCAGGCTGAATGTGGCAGAGATCCTGATCCGCAGCAAGGTCCCCTGTACCGTACTCAGGGCGGCGATCATCATAGGATCGGGTTCTGCTTCGTACGAGATCATCCATAACCTGGTCAGGAACTGGCCGGTGTATGTCATCCCTTCGTGGACCGATACCCTCTGCCAGCCCATAAGCATCCGTGATGTGGTCAAATACCTGGTGGGCGTTCTTGAGCTGGACGAGACCGCCGGTAAATTATATGAGATATGCGGGGACGAGGTTCTCAGCTACAGGGAGATGATCCGCACCCTGGCCAGGATCCTCCGAAAAAGGAGGCTGTTCCTGCGCTCTCCAGTATCGAGTATCAAGCTGTACAGTTACTTTGCAAGCCTGCTGACCCCTGTACCAGCTCCCATCATACAGTGCCTGATGGAAAGCGTTAAAACTGAAGTAATCTGCGGTGACAGTGAGATCAAAAAACTCATCCCCTTCAAAACCATAAACTACAAGGTATCTCTGCTCAGGGCCCTTTCCAGGGAAGATCACGATGCCATTTATACACGCTGGTCCGATGCATACCCGCCTGCCAATGAGCTGGCCATGAAACTGGCTGAACTGGAGGAACCTCCACGCTTCACAAGCACCTATTCCATCCTCACTGAAAAATCCACCCGGAACCTGTTTGGATCCATTTGCAGGATAGGCGGCAAGGAAGGCTGGTTCCAGAACAACTGGATGTGGTGGCTGAGGGGATTCATTGACAGGATGCTGATGGGGGTGGGAACTTCCCGTGGCAGGAGAAGTGAGTCAAACCTGCGGATCAATGATGTGATCGGATTCTGGAGAGTGGAGGATCTTATACCCGAGAGAAAATTGCTGCTCAGGGCGGAAATGATATTGCCGGGAAAGGCCTGGCTTGAATTCCGTATCCTCCCGGAGGAGGCCGACAGTAACAGGCTTTCGGTACATGCTTATTTCCAGCCCAGGGGTCTCCCCGGCAGGCTTTACTGGTATAACTTCCTGCCTTTCCATTTCATCATCTTCAAGAACCTGCTGAAACAGATTGTGAAACGCAGCTAAAAAATTGTTTTTGCCCCTGGGGGATTATCCAGCGGCAGGGTGAAACAGAATTTTGATCCCTTCGCCTCACTGCTTTCGACCCAGATTTCACCGCCGTGGAACTGAACGATCTTTTTTGAGATCGCCAGCCCCAGTCCGGTCCCCTCGGTAGTTGTCCTGGTATTGCTTCCCCTGTAAAATTCTTCAAAAACCAGTTCCTGCTCCTGCGCCGGGATGCCCGGACCATGATCCTGTATCTCGATCTGGACCTTCTCTTTCAAGGCTTTGACCTTAAGGAATACATTACTGTCATTGTCAGAATACTGAATGGCGTTACCCAGCAAATTTGCAATCAGTTCTTCAACGGATAACTGCATGCCGGATACCTGATCCACCGAATCATCCATATCCACATGGATCCTGATTGATTTTTTTTTCGCCGGTGAATCAAGGTGAGAAACCGTTTTCTGAACGGAATCACGGATGGAAAAACGGGTGGTCCTGAATTCATTGCTCAACTTTAACCTGCTTAAGTAAAGAAGATCCCTCACAAACATTATCAAAACCGATGTTCGCTGGGAGGCCAGATCCAGGAACTCTTTGCAGTCCTGGCGGATGGAACCTTCAGGTTTGCCGTGCAGTACGTCCAGGGCACTTTGAATGGCAGCCAGGTGGCCTTTGATATCATGGGTAATGCGGAGTACGTATTCGTTCTTGATCTCATCCTTTTTCTCCAGTTCCCTGTTGGCTTTCATATACGCTGCTTCATGCCTGCGGGATTGCATCACGATGGAATTGGTAATGTACACCACCAGGAAAGATGTGCTGATAAATACCAGTCCGGTCCCGAAAAGATATATCCTGCTCTCATGGAGTCCCATTGTGCTGAATCCTGTCAGGTGATGGTGCGGAATGACACCCAGGTATTCAAAGACGGCGAGCAGTATCACCAGGCTCCAGGCAAAGCCGGCCTGCATATAGCTTTCCCTCGGAGACAGTACGATACTGGCCATGATCATGTGAAAGATGAAATATACGATGAATGGATTCTCAATGCCTCCTGAAAAGTGCAAAAGCAGGGTCAGGACTATAAAATCAGTGGAGATCTGGAAGTTCACCAGCAGTTTCAGGGGCCGTGTATTGTCCCTGTCTTTTCTTTGCCTGATTTTCATAAGCCAGAGCCTGTGCAGGATATTCAACAGCAGAAAAGCTACTGATACAATATACAGGCTGTATTCCCGGACCGTAATCTCAAGGATATGGCTGGAGACAAAAGTGACCAGGATGATACTCATCACACCCAGCCACCTCAACCGGATCAGCCAGAGGGCAAACCGGTAAAGTTTATTGGTTTTGGGGTCCATTCTGAATGCACCGGGATATCAATCCCCCCGGGTTCCAGCAATCATTTGTTGCACCGTGGCCAGCAGTTCCTCCGTTTCAAAAGGTTTATCCAGCATGGTAACGGATGGAAGTGCTTCAATGCCCTCGAAAGCATCTCTGATATTCACACCCATCTTATCCATCATACCTGTGATCACCAGTACGGGAAGATCCTTGTTCTCCGGATCACGTTTTAAGTTATGTGCAAGTTTATGACCTTCCAGGTCGGAGGCCATCATGACATCAAGGATAAGCAGATCTGGCCTGTGGGCATTGAATTTTTCCATACCGGTTTTGGTATCATTGGCAACATCGACATTGTATTGGTGTTCCTTCAGTATGGCCTGCAAGGATTTGGTCAGCATCTGGTCATCATCGATAATAAGAATGTTTCTGGTTTCCATGATATTTCTGTTAGGGGTCTGGGCAATTTACTTCAATAATACTGAAATATCAATTCCGGGCAGCAAAGTTTCTTAAATTTCAATCCTGGAAATTCTTCCTGTGAACCAGGTTTATTCCCGGCAGACTATCCTAGGATTCACTCTTCTTTCTCAACCTCTTGGTATAATATATCGAAGCGGCTATGGATATGATGGCCAGAAACATAAAGGCAAGTACCCTGTATCCCACCTGCAGGCTTGACAGGTCAACGACAAACAGGTAAATGGCTGTGGCGATGAAGGTAAAAATGGCCATCCAGCGGTACTTGACATTTTTCAGTATGATGTTCATCACAAGATAGAAGGCCGCGGCCAGTGTCCATGAAAGCGTTACGTACTGGGCCGGGACAAGCTGTTGCAGGCTGTAGAGTACCATGAAAAACGCTGCTGCCAGGTACAGGTTCCTCAGCATTTCCGTGCGCAGGGTGAGCCTTTCCCTTTGCCAGTTCAGGATCCGGGCCGATGCCAGCGCGATCAGCGCAAAGGTGATGTTGATGCTGTCCACGGAAGGATAAGCAGTAGTATAAATCAGCAGTATCACAAGGTAGAGTATGGTATTCACAACCACAATGATCCTGGATTTGTACCATAATGCCATCGACATCACCAGCAGGCTCTGAAGGGCCAGCAGCAAATGCGCGTTGGGCAGTCCCGCATACCCGTACACGGATACGCTCATCGCCATGAAACCAAAACAGGCAAAGAGGGCCGGGATGGACTCCCTGGCACCACGGTTGTAGAGGATCACAGAGTATGCCAGGCAAATGACCGTAATCATGGCAAATATCCCGGCGTAGTTCTCCTCGTAGAACGCCAGCACTACCATCAGTACCAGCAGCATGAATGCGATCGCATTCCAGATCACTACCGACAGATAAAATCTTTCAGGGACGGATTCCTTCCTGGGTGCCAGGGTCATGAATGCAAAAATGGCTGCATAGATAAACAGGTAGATCAGGTTGTTCTGATGCGCCTCCACCACACCAAGAGGATTGCCAAGAAAAGGATTCCCCATCAGCCACAGAAAATGTGAAATATAAACGAGGAACAAAGATACCATGAGCAGGTGCCTCCAGGTATTCCGCAGGAAAAGGAAGGCAGAAGCGGCAGCGGCAGTGGCAAGCAATGCCAGGGTGATATGTGTCACACCGGACATGAGTGCCGTAGCAAAAAGGAAAACAATGGCCAGGGCAGCCAGAAACTCCGAATTTCTCCTGATCGCATATACTACCAGCAAGGCCATCAGGACCAGGATAATGGCCAAGCCCACCCCGAACTGGCTGACCACAGGATTGGGCGTAAAAAAATGAAGCCGGAGGGTGATATAGAAAGCCAGTATATATCCGCTGAAGTTTAACATGAATTCCAAATGTGGCAGGCTCTTGCGTATTTTTCGGGCCACCATGAAGATACCGCCGGCCAGCAGGTAACCCAGTATGCTGGGAAGCATCGAATAGCCCAGGTTCTGGGCAAATGTCATCAAGAACATGATGCCGAATATCATTACAATGTTACCCAGCCATGCAAGTCCGTGGCTGCCGATCCTGACCTCAATATCAGATGCCACGCCGGTGGGTAAATCAAATTCCCGGTCCTCCTCCACAGGCTTTTTTAACTGGATATCAGCCGCCCCGAGTCTGGCTTCGATCAGCGAGATCCTCTTCTCAAGCGTATCATACTGATTGAGCAGTTTTTCAATGTTCGGATTATGATCCCCGGCCGGATTTGTCATAATATTCCTCCTAGTTGCGCCGCAACTTTTTGATTTTTATCATCACATAAAATACATACAGATAATGGAACCACACAATGGAAAGCAACACGATCAGGGTATAGACCATCCACAGGGGGGCATCTGTGTCTCCCAGTCCCCTTCTCTTTTCAACAATTACCCGCGGCACTGCCAGTCCCCAGTCCTTCACCGCAACCGCTTCTACATTGCCGTACAGTTCATGGTCCTGGATCCTTGCAACAATGGTCAGGTTCCCGGCAGAATCCCCGGGAAGCGATGTGGGAAAATCCACCTGTGCCGTACCCCCCATGAACCATTCTTCCCCGACAGGCAGCAGGCTGAATGACCTGGGAACATAGAAATAAACATCCGTATCTTCCAGTGGAACCGGGTTGCCTTCGGGGTCCGTTTCAAAGGCCTCGGCCATGATGGTTTTGATTGAATCTATTTCAACAAATTCAAGGTTCATATTCAGGGGTTTCACTGCTGCTATATCCTCCGTCATCTCAAATTCCCGGCTTCCCTCGAACACGGCTCTGAAGGTGTAAATGTCCCCTGCACTTTCCAGCCTTTCGGACTTTTTATCGATCCGGAATACCGCGTCACCATCCATATCTGTGCGGACGGCCTCCAGCTGCCTGGATTCCTCTCCTGCCATAAGATAACAGGTAATGACCGATCCGCTTATGGGCACATCTCGTTCACCCGTCCAGTAGCTAAGCCTGGTTTTAAGGATGAACTGCTGGTTGTTCTGCGTACAGCTGAAAGAAAAATCCGGATAAATCTTTGATTCATCCTGTGAGGCGAAAACAGCAAGATCTGTTAGGCCTGGTACCAGGATCAGTACCATGAATGCAATGATTGTTGCAATCGGATTGCTCATGACTCAGGGTTATTATCTTCCGCATTGGATTCGGCAAGTTCGCTTACCGGGATAATGGGAACGAATTTTGAACTGAAATAAAAAAACAGGAAAAAGGCAGCGATCCCGCTGAACGTTAAGGCCCATTCCACCCATGTAATGGAATAACTCACATATTCCATCCTGGATTCCTGCATGGGAAGCAGGGGTGTTTCAAGTGTGGGTATGATGATGATATACCGTTTGACCCACATGGCCGTTATCACGATGACGGATGCAATGGTGATCCCGTTTATGGTCCTGGTTTTTGGGATAGCTACGATTAATATGGGTACCAGTACCCCGATAAATGCCGCGTACACGAACATTGACCCAAACTCCTTTCTGTCGAAAAGCTTATAGATTAAATGAAGTTCCCACTTTTCAGATCCATACCAGCCGGTCAGGTACTCACTGAACGTAAAGTAACCGTAAAGACCGCCCAGTACCATCAACAGTATACCCAGGTACCTGAAATGCTTCTCCTGGAGGTATTCCTCCAGGTGGTAAAATTTCCGGAAGGCCCACATGGCAATGATCAGTACACCGGTACCGGAAAATACTGCAGCGACAACAAAGTAGGGGGCAAATATGGTGCTGTGCCAGCCCGGACGAAGGGTCATCCCGAATATCCAGGAGAGTACCGAGTGGACCAGTACTGCCAGTGGTATGATGATGATCGAGATGATGGTGATCCCCTGCCTGAGAAAGCGCCTCTGGTTCTCCTTGTCTTTATATCCGATCGCGAAGAACCTGTAAAAGCGACGTCGCCACTTGCCGAACATGGGATTCCTGGAATCCCTTAAAATGGCAAAATCAGGAACCGTGGCCAGGAACAGGAATATCATGCTGCCGATAAGGTAGGTGGTGATGGCGATGACATCCCAGGTGATGGGGGACTGTATCCTGCCAAACAGAAGCAGGTGGTGCAGCCTGTCAAGACGGCCAATGCACAATAAAATGTAAAGGGGTCCCAGGATGGTTGATATCACCGTGATTATTTCAGCGATCCGGATGATGGGTTTCCTCCATTCCACCCTGAGCAGATACAATATTCCGGAGATCAATGCACCTGCATAACTGATTCCGATAAAAAATATAAAGTTCACGATATAAACTCCCCAGACCACATTGTCACGCATTCCTGTCACGGAATGTCCCTTCGTGGCCTGTATATATAAGGCATATACCCCCCATAAGACTGTCCCTCCACAGATGGTGACAAGCACCTTTTCAAGCCTTGTGGTCCGGGTCATTTGCGGGGCGAATCTTGCCAGCAGTGCGGATACCTTGCTATTGTTTTCCATGGACTATCTGTTAAGTTCCTTATTGATTTTTGTCCTGGCCACTTCATACCTCTTTTTTACCTCATCCGACAGGTTCTTGAAACCTGTTTCGGGATGGAACAGGCGGTTGACCGGGGGCAGGTAATAAACACTCGGATTGGTGCCCAGCTCCTCCATATACCGGTAGCCTGCTCGCTGGTAAATGAGCTCGCTGAAACGCAGGGTCTCCACCCCGTTTGTAACGGCGTCTTCATGCTTGTCCCCATAATAAAGTACACCATTCGGACAGGCGGTTACGCATATGGGCAGTTTGCCCATCCTGGCCATATCGGGACAAAAATCACATTTTCCTACCGTCCCCATCTGATGCGGGACACTGGTTTCAGGAGAGAATGCTACATCCTCTTCAGGATTTGTAACCGGCTCCTTCCATTGAAAGACCCTGGATGAGTAGGGGCATGCTGCCATACAGAATTTGCATCCGATGCATCTCTCATTATCTATCAGAACCAGTCCGTCCAGCCGCTTATAGGTGGCCCCGACCGGGCATACGTTCACGCAGGAGGGACTGTTGCAATGAAAACAGGGTTTGGGGAACCAGTAGGAGGCGGTGTCCTCGCTGTCTTTCATCAGGTAGACCTTGATCCACTCATCCTCGGGTGGCAGGAAATGCATGCGCTGGCATTCTTCCACGCACTTTCTTGCATTCCTGCATTTGGCCAGGTCGATGACCATTACATACTCCCTGTTCGGGTCTCCCTTCCTGGCTTCCTCCGGGGAAACCCGGTTGTGGGTGAGATGGTGCAGATGCGCCGGATCAATTTCTGCAAGCTTCCCGTCGGTGGTCATTACTTTCACCTTTTCCCCGGATGCTTTTGCACCGGGCGCCGAGCAAGCCCCCGCACCGATTGAACCGGCCAGGACCGTGGTCCCAAGGGCCACTCCGCTGCGGAGAAATTCCCTGCGGTTCGATTTGCTGTTTTTTTCTGAAGATTTCATAAGTGTGATCTGCTATGCCAGATAATCCCTGGAATTTTCGTCGTCAATGTAGACATTACGCCATAATCTGTCAAACGACTATTAACAATTGAATTAGTCTAAATAATACTGTGACAGACCGATTATCTGAAAAGTCAGTGCTGCTGGAAGGCGTCCAGCTGTAATTCAGCCATGCTTATTTAGAAGTTATTTAGAATGATAGAAAATCATAACGGAAGGGAATCATCCGGAAGGCAGGTCAATCAACTGATCCCGGCATGGCAGCCCTGCGGAAAAAGCCTTGATATTATTTATAATACAACAGCTCCGGAGCCTGGCAAAAATGCAAAAAAAATCCCGGCTCCTAGTAACACAGGAAGCCGGGATATCTGCATCGGGGTATCCGGCTATTCCTCCATTTTGACCAGTTTAACGGATTGCACAGAGTTACCAATTCTCAAGTGCATAAAATAGATGCCGGTCGGCAGATGATCCGTCCTGATCCTTATGTTTTCATCTCCATAATACCTGTCTGACAATACCAACCCGCCCTGCAGGTTGTATAATTTCAGATCCAGGAACCCCTGGACCCTGCCATCCATCCTGATGCTCAGCATATCCTGAAAGGGGTTTGGATATACCGAGAATGAAAGCGGGTTATCAAAATGATCCACCAGGCCTGTAGATACATCGCAGGGTGGACCTATCCTGGCTACAAATGCATCCGTGGAACCATTGCTGATCAGGGTATCATCGTCAAAAACCAGGATGGGCGGGCCCATACCAGCGACCAGACCTCCTGCAATCAGGGGCCTGTTCCCGTAGGCAGTAACCGATATGCTCTCACCTGCAGCGGTGTTTGCCTCCGGCATTTTTGCCCATAAAGCCGTTCCGGAGGGATCAAATTTTGCCAGGTACAGATCTCCGGAATTATTGACCAGCGTGATGTCATCAAAGACAATGGTGTCATTGAAGGTGCCTGTAATATAGACATCGCCGCTGCCGTCAACCGTAACATCATTGGCGTAATCATGCTCC
>LJUP01000274.1 GCA_001303955.1 Bacteroides sp. SM23_62
TACTTCCCACTGATTGATGATAGCAGCATAATAATTGTTGTATTCCTGCAAGATGATTATACCAGGGAGATTCTGCAGGCAGCAACCATACCAGAGTACATTTATCCATTGGTGATCGACACCGCGACATCCACATCTGAGAAGTTGGAGCCTCAGACACGGATATTCCTTTATCCAAATCCGGCAAAGGAGCTGATCAATGTATTTTTCAATCAGATACCCAGAGAGGCGATGCGATTCACCCTTTACGACCTTTCTGGAAAAAAGGTGATTACCGAGGTCATTGAACCCTGGCAGCAACACTATACCATATCCCTGTGGGATTTAGAACAGGGACTGTATATTGTTGAGATCCGGACCAAAAACAACAAGCGTGTCATTCACCGGGGCAAACTCTTCCATTATTAACCGTTCCCATTGCTCTCCTACTTATGCGTCGTCAGGTAAATCCGGACTTTTTTAAGTAAAAAATAAGGTCAGACCTCCTGATCCCCTCCTTAGGGATCAGTCAGTTACGCCGTTCATCTCGCAGACGTAAAATGTCGTAAATTAGCCAGAAAAAATCAGATATGCAGCAGATTCTCCCAATATTTCCTGAGGATATAAAGATGGTTAATTATCAAGTTGGCTTCAAGCAGCAGGATGACTTTGTGCACTACTTTGTAAACGGTATGCCGGTGTACTGTCACGAGAAGAGCGATAAGAATGGGTACCGTTTTGTATTGGCGACCCTTGTCAATAATAAGTTCTGTAGTATAAAAGAGTTAAGTGAAGCGTTAGGAGTGCAGAAAAAGAATGTAGAGAGATACGCCAAGAGTTTACGTGATCATGGTATGGGGTACTTTTTCAACAGGAAGGAAACACGGGGACAGTGTCACAAATTTACTCCGGAAAAGGCTGAAGAGGCCCAAAAGTTGTTGGATCTTGGATATTCTCAACAAGGCACGGCAAAAGCCATTGGGGTGAGTGAAAGTGCTATCCGTTACCATATAAAAGCTGGTACTTTAAAAAAAAAGTAAATGATTTGCCGGTGGTCCATGCCACCACTCCCCGGGAACGAGATATTGCCGATTTTCTGGCTTCAGACATGATTGGTGTAGCTGCCACCCGGGTTGAGGACCGGGTGTTTGCTGCATTGGGCCTGCAACAATCAGACATCTCTTTTGATGCGTGTGAAAGCGTTGAATATGGAGGAGTACTGTTTTTGCTTCCTTTCCTGTTAGCCAACGGCCTATTGAGCTACAAGAAATACTATTCCCAGAGGCATTCGGGATACTATGATTTTGACAGCACGCTACTCACTGTGGCATTCATGTACCTGAGCCGGATAAAAAGCGTAGAACAACTCAAGCACCACAGCCCTGGTGAAATGGGGAAATTACTGGGTCTGGACAGGATCCCCGAGGCCCGCTGCCTGAGAGGGATGATCAAAGAGTTAAGTGTGCAGGAAAGAGCCTCTGAGTGGAACGCCTACCTTTCAGAGGAATGGATAAACCAGGAGGACGCGAGTATATATTATATTGACGGCCATGTTCAGGTTTATCATGGCCACCTTGCCAACCTGGGCAAAAAACATGTGAGCCGCCAAAAACTGTGCCTGCCCGGTATGGTGGAATTCTGGGTAAATAATGCTGATGGTCTGCCCTATTTCTATGTGACCGGCCAGGTCAATGAGAAACTGCAGGAGATGATCACAACCCAATTGGCTCCCCGGTTGCTTGAGCTGACCGATGGCAGAGTCAGCAACCATGAGCTTGACACGGATGAGTTACTCCCCAGGTTCACCCTTGTGTTTGACAGAGAAGCTTATAGTCCCTCGTTTTTCAAACATCTATGGGAATGCTTCCGTATAGCGGTAATCACCTACAGAAAAAATGTAAAAGATAAATGGGATGAGGAAGATTTTGCCGCTTATGATGTTGATACAGAGGTGGAGACTACCATGTATTTATGCGAAAAGGAGGTAGAACTCAATGGCGTTAAGATGCGGGAAGTACGTAAGCTTACCGATACCGGTCACCAAACCAGTGTGATTACCACCAACTATAAAATACCAACCGCTCTGATAGCTTTATATATGTTTTCCAGATGGGCCCAGGAAAATTTTTTTAGGTATATGAGGCAGGAATACGATATAGACAGGATAATACAATATGGTGTAGATGAATTAAATCAAACAATAATGGTGGTTAATCGGGAGTACAGTAATATATCCTATAAACTTAAGAAGTTAAGAGAAAGAAAAGCCCGGCGCCAGGCAAAACTTTACGTCCTGGAGACAGAAAATATTGAAGGCGAAATGGAGCAAACCGGGAAGAATATTGAGAAACAATTATGCTTCAGGCAAGAGATTGAATTGCTTGAAGCAGAAGAACAAGAGATCCTGGACCAGAGAAAGCAACAACCATACAGGATAAGTATAGGTGAAATGCCTGACCATATGAGATATAATAAGCTGAAAACGGAAAGCAAACATTTGCAGAATATCATCAAGATAATCTGCTACAGAGCCGAAACGGCTATCGCCAATTTGCTTGTTGCTCATTACCGGAAAAACTCCAATGAAATAAGAGCCTTGGTAAAGAGTATTATATTTGCAAAGGCTGATTTATATCCGGATTATCAGACAAATACTCTGACGGTCAGATTAAACAGTCTGGCAACACCACGAGACAATATGGCAATAAGGGAGATATGTCAGACGCTTAATGATTATGAAGCGGTCTTTCCAGGCACAAAACTCAAGCTGTTTTTTAAAACCGCGACATTACAGCCTGCGAGAGATCAGGAGGTCTGAAGGTGTGGATTTATAAATAATAGGACGATTATTTATTGACTGCAACAGGGGAGGTTGCAATACTGATTTGTTTGGGGGAGGATTATTTGGTGTTAAAAGGGACATTTCATTATTCAATAAATTCAAATATGTCAACAAAAGTCTTAATTTCCTGAGTATAGTGCAAAATCCCTTTATACAAATTTAGGTACCTGCAAAGAGTACCTAAATTGTTGACTATCAGCAGTAGCGAGAGAGAGACTTGAACCCTCGACCTCATGATTATGAATATTAAGGGAATTTATTCGCTGATAATTTCTTCAATTTTGTCAATATATTCCCTTGTTGGAATTAGTAATCGCTCAACAATTTCTTGTTCAAAATCAAAGAGATCGTCATAGTCACCATGATGTCTGAGATCAAAAAGTATATTGAAGGTTTTAGCAATATCTTTTGATATTTTTCCTGTAACTACAAATTCTTCACCTAATTTCTGTTTCACTCCTGCATGAGATTTTACTTCAATATTTTTATCAAGCAGTAGTGCAATTGTTGCGTAAAATGCAGAATAATATAATCTATTCATGCTAGAATTCAGGCTTCCTCTTTCAAATAAAAAAACTGCATCTTCATAAGTCTCTCTTGCCCGTTTCAGTCGATATCTGATATTCTGTTTTTTCAAACTATATTCTTATACCCTCTTTTAAAACATTCATAAATAATGGAGATATGGAACTTTTCTTTTGCCAGTCAGATCTTGAGTATACCAGAACTGATATGACCTGACCAGAATCAAGCTCCAAATCATAGATTGGATCTCGTATATCAGACTCATATTCAAAAGTGATCTTCTTCTTGGGTGTAATAATAAGTATATCCCAATCGGAGTTTTCATTATGATCACCCCTGGCTCTTGATCCATACAGGTATATCTCAGCATCAGGATCCTGAGTATTAATACTGGCTTTAATTCTATTTAATAATTCCTGAGTGCCCATAAAACAAAGATACTTAAAAGTCTGGAATGAAATCCTTCTCCGTCCTTCTCCATGTGAAAAAGCAGCTACAGCGGATCACTGTAGCTGCCTGATTATGAGGTAGCGAGAGAGGGACTTGAACCCTCGACCTCATGATTATGAATCATGCGCTCTAACCACCTGAGCTATCTCGCCATAATTGCGGGCAAATATAATCCTAATTTTCAAAACCTCAAAGGGTAACTCATGGTCAGAATATAAGGTAGAAGGTTGTTGATCTGCCCGGATCAGATTGTACCTGTATGCCTCCGTTGTGCATCTTCATGATCTTCCTGACCAGGCTTAAACCTATCCCTGACCCACTGTCCTTTTTAGTGAAAAATGGAATGAAGATATTATCCAGGTCTTCCTTCCGGATGCCCGTTCCATTGTCTGTTATAGTGATCATGCACTGTCTTCCCGGATTAACGCGGGCAGCAATTTCGATCTTTTTCTCTGTAATTGTATCCAAACCGTCAATGGAATTATTCAACAGGTTGATCATGACCTGTTCAATGAGTTTTTTATCTGCATACAAAACCAGCTCCTCTGGTTCTGCAGTAATTTCGACGCTGATATCCTCATCCCTGATTTTTTTCTCAAACAACAGCAGGATACTTTGAAATAACTCCGAGACATTGATTTTTTCAATCCGGGGCTCCGGCACTACCAGTACCTTCCGGAATTGCTGGACAAATTCCTCCAAGCCGATGCTCCGCTCCCTGATGATCTTTAACCCTTCTAAAAGATCCCCCCTCAATTCCTGGTCATGAATCACAGGCCTGACTGATCCCTTTTCAGCGGGGACAGCCAACAACTCCAACAGTGTCTGTGCAGAAGATGCTATGGGTCCCGTTGAATTCATGACCTCATGGGTAAGCACCCGGATAACCCGTTGCCATGAATCGATTTCATTTGCTTCAAGTTCATGGCGGATGTTCTGGAAACTGACCAGTTTGATCTGTTCATCCTCGATTTTAATTTCCGCACACCTGACAGATAGGTGCATACTTGTCTCACCAGTTATTTCAGATTTATTTCCCAGAATGAGTTTTATCAATTTCTGATCTGAGGCTTGAAGTTTGCCAATCTGGTCGGCCAATCCTTCTTTTACCTTGTCAAAATCACTTAGATTCTTAATACTGGGGTTTCCAAGCATCTCCATCAATGATTTATTAATCAGTTGTATCTCCTTTTCTGTATTGTAAGCCAGTAATCCCACCCCTACATGCTCGGTCACCGTCTGGAAGTATTGTTTTTGCCTTTCGTTTTCAAGGTTCATTTCCCTTGCGGATCCCAGCACACCACTCATGGATGAATAGAGTGCCTGGAAGGATCTGTCATGGAATCCATTACTGGCTGCGAATCCCAGGTCATCATATTTGAACGCATCAAAAAACACCTTCAGTTTTATATTCACCTGGTTCATTGACCGAATGAACAGGTAAATCTGGAGAATCAACAGTGCCACAAGATTCAACAGGATCAAGGGATCCCTGTAATCCACCCATAGATAGGAGATGGCAATGCAGGTAAGGGTGAGCATTATGACCCGGATCGAAATGTTTACGACTAGCTTCTTATAGACCATATTTCTGTATTTTTCTGTACAAAGTCTGCCTGCCAATATTCAGTTCCCCTGCCGTGTGGCTGATGTTGCCCCTGTGCTTTCGAAGGATCCTGCCGATAATCTCCTTTTCATAATCCTCCAAGGTTAAATTACCTGATGGATCTGGAATAGCACTTTCTTTTTGCTGTAGATTCAGCAGCTCCACATCCAGTATATCAGATTCACTCAGAATCACCGCTTTCTCTACCGTATGTTTCAATTCCCTGACATTCCCGGGCCAGTCATATATATGAAGGGCATCAATGGCTGAAGATGTAAACTTTAACGAGGGTTTGTTGTATTTCTGAGAGAATACCTGCAGAAAATGCATCGCCATATCAATCACATCCTCTTCCCTTTCCCGTAAAGGGGGCACCTCGATCTGTATGGTATTGATCCTGAAATACAGATCCGATCTGAAAAGTTCATGGCTGAGCATGTGGTCCAGGTTTTTATTGGTGGCACAGAGTAACCTTATATCTATTGGTACCGGAGTATTTGAACCCACGGGGACAATCTCACGGTTCTGGAGTACCGTCAACAACTTGGACTGAAGCGGCAGGGACAGGTTCCCGATCTCATCAAGCAAAAGTGTCCCCCCTGAAGCAGCCTGCAATTTGCCGGTCCGGTCCTCACGGGCATCCGTGAATGCCCCCTTTACATGACCGAATAATTCGCTCTCAAACAAAGTCTCACTCAGGGTGGAAAGGTCGATGGAAAGGAATACCTCCCCGGCCCGTGAGGAATTCCTGTGGATTTCCCTGGCCACCAGTTCTTTTCCCGTACCATTCTCTCCGGTTATCAAAACATTCGCATCCGTTCTTGCTACTTTCCTTATGGCGTTGGAAACTTTCATCATGGAAGCAGACCTGCCGGCCAGGTATTGAAACTCCCTGTCAATATCAGATGCAAGTGCAGCTTGTTTCATGCGTAAATTTTTGATACGCTGTTTGGATTTCCTCAGGGAAAGGGCCGTCTGAAGGGTAGAAAGTAATTTCTGGTTGTCCCATGGCTTCATTACAAAATCTGTGGCGCCTTCCCGGATGGCCCGGACAGCCAGGTCTATTCCTCCATAGGCGGTGATAAATACGACGGAGATATCCGGGTCAACTGAAATTATCCTTTTGAGCCATTTCAAACCCTCTTTCCCGCTGCTATCCCCTGCGGTAAAATTCATATCAAGCAGGATTACATCCGGTCTGGATTTTTTCATACGGGATGGAATCTGTTCCGGGTCCGTTTCGGTAATCAAACTTGAAAATTTGTGCTTCAGAAATAAATGCAGAGAGCGGATAACCGCGGGATTATCATCTACTACTAAAACACATCCTTCAGCCTTTTCAGTCATATAAGTGAAGATTTAGAAATGGTAAAGATACTCCATATTGCATTGGCAACCAAACAAAGTGTATGATTTTGGAACATTAATTGTATGAATTTGAACCATTTTACGGGAAAGATATTTCAGAAAGATTCATTCTAATTCGCTGCCTTACTGACAATTAATTAAATGGGCACAGTACTTGGACTGTTTTGAATATTTTGAATATACTTATATTTACAAATAATGTTCAGGAATTATTTGGTCATAGCGATCCGCTATCTTCTAAAGAACAAGGCTTTCTCGATTATCAATATCCTTGGACTCTCACTCGGGATGGCTTTTACCATTATTATTTTTCTCTGGATCCATGACGAGCTCAGCTATGATAAGTTTCATACAAAACATGACAGGATATACCATGCTTACCTGAGGGTATACGATGCCCGGACTTCATTTAATTTCCAGCCTTCTACATCCCACGAAATGGCAAAGGCAATGCTGGACGATATCCCTGAAATAATTGATGTGGCAAGGATGAGTCCCCTTGGAGAGATTGCCTGCAAGCATGGAGAAAACATGTTTATAGAAAGCGGTGGTTTCGGAGCGGATCCGGAATTTTTTAACCTTTTTACCTACCCTTTTATCGATGGTGATGCAGAAAATGCCCTGAAGGATCTTTACTCAGTTGTTTTGACTGAACAGATGGCCAGAAAATATTTTGGTGAGAACAGGGCGATCGGACAGACCCTGCGTATGAATAACAGGCTCGAACTTACCGTAACTGGAGTAATAGAGGATGTACCTGTAAACTCACATCACAATTTTGATTTCCTGGTGCCATTTGACCTGAGCCGGGAGTTTGGGATTTATATTGAAGAGACAGGAAACCTTTTTGGCAACTGCCTTTTCAATACTTATGTGCTGCTGCAGGAAAACGCCAACCATGACACTGTACTCTCAAAGGTCACCAGGCAGTTCAGGTTTGAAGATGATCATTTCCGGGGTGAGGCTTTTCTCGTCCCTCTTCCGAAAACGAACCGTTATTCCCTGATCGGGGGAAACCTGCTCATCTACATATTTTTCGTGGTTGGAATACTGGTCCTGCTGATTGCCTGTATAAATTTCATGAACCTGTCTACCGCAAAGGCAACGATCCGGGCAAAGGAA
>LJUP01000275.1 GCA_001303955.1 Bacteroides sp. SM23_62
GAGTGGCTGAGTGCTGCATGGAATGAAAGGGTGAAGGCAACGGTGGAAATGGCCAGGGAACGTGATATGATCGTTGACCTGATCATGGGTTCAGGCTGGCCGTTCGGAGGAAGGTTTCTCAATGATGATCAGCTGCTGCAGGGAGTGGGACTAAAAAAAATGGAACTGGCGGGCCCTGGCAGGTATGTACTGAACATCAAGGAGATATGGCAATTGCCGGGACGGGATTTCGGGTCATACAATAATCCGGATGCCCCGGAACCCGATTTGTTTTTCCTGCAGATGATCCCTCATGGCGCCAGGGGTGAAAGCGAGCTGATTGACCTTATGGAGAAGGTTGACAGGGAGGGCAGGGTTGAGATAGAAGTTCCCGATGGCAGGTATGATCTTTATATCGGTACCTTTCAGAAAGCATACCGGTCAGTCATGCACGGCGCTCCCGGATCCGACGGTCCGGTTGTGGATCATTATGATGCAGCGGATGTGCGTGCCTACATGGATAAACTGGCCGGTGCACTGGAAGCAGTGCTTGGTGGCAGGCTGGGGGACCATATACGTGCCCTGTTCTGTGACAGCATAGAACTGTCAGGGGCAAACATAACCGATGATCTTTTTGAAGAATTCATAAAAAGACGCGGATATGACCTCAAACCATTTGTTCCGCTGGTCTTTTATCATCCGTACGAGGGTTACACCGATACGCTCAGGTATGAGAAGGGATTTAATGAGGATATACGCAGGATACGCTATGATTTTAACAAGACACTGGTAGAACTTTTCCTGGATAGGTTCACCAGAACATTCGATGACTGGGCCAATGAACACCATTTGCAGAGCCGCTACCAGGCGTATGGAATGCCCTGGCTGATGGGCATGCTCGATGGTTACAGGATGGTCGATATCCCGGAAAGCAATAACTGGCTGTACTCCGCCAATGCCAAAGCACACGGGTACTGGATATGGAACAAGTATACCTCTTCGGCGGCCCATTTATCTGGGGCAAAAATTGTAAGCTGTGAAGCGATGACAAATACCCGTGGCGTATTCCGAATGACCCTGGATATGATAAAGAAAAACGATGATTTCAATTTCATTACCGGTATCAATCACTCCGTATTGCATGGTTATAATTATTCACCCCCCGAGGCGGGTTTTCCCGGATGGGTGAGATTCGGGGCCTACTTCAGCGACCAGAATACCTGGTGGCCCTACTTCCGCCACTGGGCCGACTACAATGCCCGTCTTTCGGCTGTTTTCCAGCATACGGAGCCCGTGACCGAAATTGCCATACTCACCCCTGAAGCTGATATCTGGAAACAGTGGGGACTTGTCAGGTATCCCTTTTATATGAATCCCTGGTATAACCATGATCTGTGGGAAGGATTCAGCCGGCTGGGGGTCATGGCAGATTATATCAATGAGGGCGTGATACAGAGGGCTTCAGCGGAAAATGGACAGATGAAAAGTGAAGAGGCTGAATATAAACTGGTCATTGTATCGGGAGCCAAATCCATGGAACCTGAAACAGCTGCTGCCATCGCTGATCTGGCCGGGAAGGGAGTTAAGTTTTTGTTTGTGGACCATATGCCGTCAGAGGCGCCCTCATATTTTGACAGGGATAAAAATGACCGGACCGTGAAAGATCTGATGAACACAGCATCATCACTTGAAAATGTGCGGGTTATGGATGCCCCCGGAGATGCTTCATCGGTGACCTCCTGGGCAGGCAAGGTACTTGAGGACTTTGCCATCGGGCAGGACATCTCGATCTCTCCAACACATGATGAACTCTACCTGATTAATTACAGAAGCGGAGGCAGGGAGATCTACTTCTTCTCGAACCAGGATGAGACAAACGGCCATGTCTTCACCGCTACTTTTGCCGGTAAAGACAAGACTGCCTGGTGCTGGGATCCGCATACGGGGGAACGTTATATCCTTCCTGTTCAGGACAGGGGCGGGATAAACATCCGGCTGCAGGCACTTGAATCAATGCTGATCGTGTTTGATGAAAATGACACAGGGGTTCAGCGGGAACCAAGCTACCCGGATGAGGAATCAGGCGTAAATATTGGTGAAAAATGGCAGCTGGATTTCCACCCTTTCAGGGATGAGAATTTCAGTCTAACCACAGACAGGCTGTTTGAGTACGGCAATCATGCGGAGGGGCGCATTTCTGCTTTTGCCGGCCGGGTATCCTATCATACTACCTTTGAACTGAAGGAGACCGGCTGGGCCTTCCTGGATCTGGGTATCGAAAAACACATCACTGAAGTGAAGCTTAATGGAGAAAACCTTGGAGTGAAATGGTGGGGCAGGCATCTTTACCACCTTGCTCCTGGTATTTTAAAAGAAGGGGAGAACCAGCTCGAGATTATTTATACCACTACCCTGGCAAACTATGCCAATTCACTGACCGGGAATGAAGTTGCCAGGCGGTGGATTATCCTGGAGCAGCCTGAACAGATGGGATTGACGGGGGATATCAGGCTAATGAAATCCATGTAGGAGGGTTCATAATGGTGGACCGGCTCCAGGGCTGATAGGCTTAAAAAAACGGTTGCTGCAAATGAATGCAGCAACCGCGAAACCTAACCTAAAATCCTATTCTAAATCAACCATCCTCGAAAGAGGTCCACGCCGGATTATGATCTCAAATTTATTTCAAATATGATTTAATGTCAATAGACGGGATCGATTTTTATTTACATATTTTACAACAATTAATGCAGCAACTCACAATGCCTCTACAACCAGGTGATAAGCCCTTCCCTTATCCATTTTTATCGGGAGTCCGCTTTTTAAGATCTTCCCTTCTATAACTTCTGCACGATTATCACCGGTGAACTCCAGCCTGTATTCTGTATCGTCGGAAACCACGAACCACTCGGGGAACTGGTTGATCCGGGGATAATCAAGCGGAAGGTTCATATTGACCTCCGAGCGGCTAAAATCAAATTTAATTACGCCATCCCAATCATGCTCCGCAAGGAAGCTGATATATAGTTTCTCATTATCTTGTAAAGCACCAAAGATTATATCTTCCCGCCAGGGTTGAACGGTAATCCCCTGTGTTTTCCACAGACAGTACATAATGCTGGTGCGGGCAAAATTGCCGTCCCCATGCCAGCCTTCAATGATTCCTGAGCCCTTCCACTCCAGGGCCTGCTCCCTGTGACTTGAATCCTGCATGGACCACATGACGGCGGTCTCAGATTCTATCCAGTCCCGGGCGCCGGTTAACGGCTCCCTGTTGTACAGGTTCAGTGCACTTTCAATGGCATCGGCATAACCATCCGCACTGCCGTGTTCCCAGTCAAAAGCCTTGTAATGATCTATGTTTTCGAGTGCATGGATTACGGCTTCGCGGTATTTATCCGGACCATCTATCATATAGACCGTATAAAATCCATTATAGGTATATCCCCAGGTGTCTGCAATACCATCATTGATGATCTCTCCCGAAATGGGATTGACAACATTATAAAACAGCCCGTGCTCATTCGTCCCGGCTTCCAGTATCCTGTCAAGCATCTCATATACGGGTCCCTTGTAGGCCTCTTTTTTATCCGGCCTGGCAAAGGATACCATGCAGTATAACTCACAAAGTCCCGATACAATTTCACATCCGTGATCCCTTAGCCGTAATGACTCGAGATCACGTGTTGGATGATGATCCCCGAGCAAATAAAAATCCCCCAGGCGAACAGCCCAATCCAGGTATTTCTCATTACCGGACATCCAGTAAATTCTTGATAATGCCTGAAGCATTTCCCCGTTGACTTCAACGTTCAGTGAAGGGATACTGCCAAATTCAGTACTGACAGGGGCATAGGCCCAGATGTCATCCAGGATCTCCACAAGGCGAACGGACCATGGTGAATATCCCAGCCATTCGGTCAGGGGCAACAGGCCATCCTTGATGTACTCCGATGCTCCGAAAATTATGGAGGCAGTATCGATTGTTTCCTCATCAAAGCCCTGTTTGATAAAAGAATATGTATCCGGCATTTTTCCCAGGCGGGGTGTAACAGAGGATTCGGAAGCCAGCATATCGTGCATGGTACCTTCGAATACAGCGGGACTGGTGATGGAGGATGTCAGTACCATAAACGGGTAGTTATCCGCCGCAGCATCCCTGGCATTCCAGATATGATATGATTCATAGAGGTTTCTTGGGATTAAACCGGTCAGGCTGTCCGCATGGTTGAGCCATGAGACCATGTAATCGTTGCACCGCCTGAATCCTTCATTGGCAAGGATCCCATTCTTATATGCGTGTTCGAATAACGTTTTTTGGGATCCCCTGTCACGCGCACAGCTGAAACAGAAGATAAGCAGGAGAACTAAAAACTTAACATACATTGGTTTCATAATATGGTGATTTTGGCTGATCATCGGGCATCAGCAATGATTTCATGGATGTTCCAGTCCAGGGTTTCCTCGAGCATGAATGCAAATCTTCTTTTCATCCTGACAGGGATAGTACCAAAATAATACTTTACAAAATTGTTTTCAGATGTGACAAGAATTTATCCGTTGTATTTATTTCTTTTTCTTTCTCATTGGCAGAAGATATCCGTGTCTCCAACTGTTTGGCCGGTTTCGAAACAAATAAAAGCTGGGTGCCATCATCCAGCTCTTTGTCAAAATCATCGGGATCATAAATAATTGCTGCATCCAGTTTAATACTTTCGATGGCAACATCTTCGGGGTGAACTCCCCATGTTGCGATATAATTGCCACCTTTTATTACTTTTTGTCCATCATGATAATTGATTCCTGTAACAAACTGTACAGGGTCATCACCCAGTGTGATTGCTTCAACCTTGGCCTCCCGTTTTCCGGAAAAAACAGTAACACGAACAAGGATATCAACCTCACCCCTTTGCAGGGAATGTTTTCTGAACGTATCTCCATTTTAGAGGTTGACCCCTGTTTTACCACCCTGGCGGAGCGATTTGTAACCGGGTCAAGGGGAATTACTTTTTCACCATCCCAGAGCCGAATACCTCCCAGACCAACGGTCGATCCCACTTTATAGTAATCCGCTCCCCATCCATTTTCTTGCTGTTCTATGGATGGATACCATCGTGCCTCTCTTAGTTCCAGTCCCTTTCTGGATTTTGAATAAACATCAATGGCAGCTTTTTTATCGAAATAATAACGCAGGCCCAGCCACTCGTTCTCAATAGCCGGGCCATGATGACCCAAATCATTGAATAAATCGCCTGTTTCTGAAGCGATCTCAGTTAAATAAACCGAACTGTCAGCTCTCAGAAACAGACTTACTGCCGTATTGTTTTGGTCTGTACAACCATAACAAAAAAAGGGGAGGATAAGAAATAAGTACTCCATAATCACTCAATTTTCAGTTTTATAACGATATCTGAAAGAAATATGCCGGACCGGGCTAACATGATCAGTAATGTCCGAACCGGGGATTAACAATGTTATTGTAAATAGAACCAAAGGTATATGAGATTCCAATGCCTCCACCGTAATAATACCCTGTTGCCATCTCCTGCAGTCTCAGCAGAATTTCGGCCTCGGTGAGTTCCCCCCTTGCCAGGGATATCTGGTCACGGACCCGGGCAATCCGACCATGGACACTGAAAGAAAGTCCCTTGATGATCCTGATATCAATATGCCCCCCCAGCTCAATCCGGTTCTTTGAAAAGTCGTGCAGGTAATTGGAGGACTCCAGGGATATATCGATCGTACCCCATTTTTGCACTACCTCGTATCCCATTTTTAAGGAATGGAAGAAAAGTCCTTCGTTGATCCTGCCAAAGATCGAGGTATCATTGTAATGATTGGTGGAAAAGCCCACCCCGTAAAGCATCCTCAGCTGACGGTGTGTGGACTGGGAATATGGGAAGATATTGTACTCGATGGCAGGCAGGAATTCGGCCTGGAATTTAACATTGCTGAAAGTCGAAGACCGGAAATTGATCTCCCCGCCAACGGACCAGTGTTCAGTAATGCTTTTCACAATAAGGTTTTCCAGGTCTTCTTCATTTCTAAAAGCCGTATAGGAGGTATCTTCATAGTTATAGGAAACCCTTTCGTACTCATGGTCAAAGTCAAATTCGAGTTTCCAGTCCTCCGTCACCCTCAGTACGGAGAGTGAATTGAAAAGGGATAATTCCCTGTAGGTTTCTTCGCCTTCGAAGTGAGGGGAAAAACGGAGTTCAAAGACCCAGTTGTTCCATCGGTCCCTCACTTCCTGCTCCTTGAGACGGATGTTGTGAGATATCTCGATCTCCCGGTAAAGCGGTGTACGGGCTACGTACCTCATCAGTCCGATTTTCAGCATCTGCAGTTGCCTGCTGCGTACCTGGTCTTCCGTATGATCCGGCATGCTGGTGAATTTGAGGGTGTCATGCATGCCCCGGAAATCATGCTGTCCTTCGAATATGAATGTATATTCACGTCCTCCGTTTCCAGCCTCCCGTTCGGTCATGAGCATATATACCTGGGCTTCCTTTACATCTCTCACATAATTGACATAGGGGATTTCCCTTCTGATATGATTGATATCGCAGTCATCGCAATCCAAAAAAAACCGGACCGCACTTTTCCGGAGAGAATCCGGATTTGACCCATTATCCTGGGCCGTTATGTGGGATAATGAGTTGAGAATGAGAAAGAATCCGAGTCCATACACTGATTTTGCTAGATTCATTTTCGGTTGATTTATATTTAGCGCTGGTTCATTTTCCGGCAACAGAATGTTCCGGCAAGGCAGATGCCGGCCATAAGCCTATCCCTTCTGGCGGGAAATCGCAAGATAATAAAGGTAATTGTTTATTGAAAGTAATCGAGATTGTCCGACTGGTAAAAGGGCTTCCTGAGGATCTGGCCTTACGGATTGACAGGAGAGGCCTTATGACGGGAGACATTCCTGTGCGTATATGTCAGGGATTGAAACGGATCCAGTCAATGGCAAAAAGATCATCGCCTTCACCGGTGAATTTCAGCCAAAGGGCGTGCACTCCCCTCACATTATCCACCTCTGCAGTGATGGTCTGCCAGGTACCTGCATTCCCTCCCCCGGGGATCTCCGCGGTACCGATATTGGGTCGCCAGGGATATCCCAGTTTGAGCTCGATCATCCCGGGATCCATTCCCGGGGCTACCCTGACGGTTACAGATTCAATCCCGCTTCCGAAATCAATATATTTATAGGCCGCAAAATCACCATTCCTGATTTCACCAAGTTCTTCCCCGTCACTGGCAAAAGTTTGTATCCTGACATTCCCGTATAGCAGGCAGGCCCTCTCGGCATCGATCCGGGTGTTGGATTTTAAAGGTGGACCGGCTCCCTGGGTTGTCATTTCCACTTCAGGTATGCTGCCATCCGGGTTGAATGTAATGGGTTCCACGCATGCCTTCCTCATCATGACGCTGCCGTGTGTTGCCCGGTGATAGAACACATACCAGCGGTCCTTGTAGTGGACAATGGAACCATGGTTGTTCCAGACTGACGGGTCACTGTGGTCGTTATCGATGATCACACCGCCGTATCTGTATGGTCCCATGGGGGCGTTGCTGGTTGCATAACCAATGCATGTCGGCCTTCCCGCCCTTCCCATATGGGCGTAAATGAAATAATAGATCCCTTCACGCTTGACCAGGTGGCCTCCTTCATGAAAGAAATGTTCCCCTTCCGTCAGCACGCTGTCCCTGATGGTACTCTTATCGATCTCTTTCATGCCGGGTTTGAGCCGGGCCATTTTGGCGGTGAATTGCCCCCAGATATAGTAGGCCGAACCATCATCGTCAATGAATACTGCAGGATCAATCTGGTTGTAGCCATGTAATTCTATGTGCTGACCATCTGAAAAGGGACCTGCCGGATTGGCAGACGTTGCA
>LJUP01000276.1 GCA_001303955.1 Bacteroides sp. SM23_62
CCTGAGGTACCCTGAAATTGCTGCTGAGAACGGGATCAGCGGAAAGGTTTATGTCCAGTTTGCTGTCAATTCCAAAGGAGAGGTTGTTGATGCAGTTGTGGTCAGGGGAGTCGATCCTGCCCTGGACAAAGAAGCTGTAAGGGTAGTCACATCCTCACCCAAATGGTCACCAGGAAGACAGCGGGGAAAAGCCGTAAAAGTCCAGTTTACTTTCCCCATCAATTTCGTACTGCAATAAAGTGCTGTAATATATACTTAAAACCCTGGGAATCAGATTTCCAGGGTTTTTTTGTATCCAAATCCGAAATTTCTCGTATATACTGGCATAATAAAAACTGCCATATGAAAAATGCGATTTACCTATTGATTACTGCCCTGATTCTCTCTTCCTGCGGATCTTCCAAAAAGATGATGCAGATGGGGAATTATGATGCGGCCATCAACAAGTCCGTAAAGCAGTTGCGAAAGAAACCAGACAGTCCCAAGGATGCAGATATCCTCGACCGGGCTTACCGCCTCGCGAATGAACAGGACCAGGAAAGGGTCAGGTTTCTTGAGCGGGAAAACAATCCCAACAATTACGACGAGGTTTTTGCCATTTATTCCCGTCTGAAAAATCGCCAATCCCTCGTCCGCACCGTCCTGCCTCTGAATGTCGCCGGAAGGCAGGTCGATTACGAATATGTCGATTATGATACCCAGATCATCAAAGCCAAGCGCATTGCTGCCGAATATTATTATGGCAGCGGGCAGGAATTGATGAAGACGGGTACCAAGGATGCTTATCGCCAGGCCTTTATTGAAATGTCAAAAGCACAGGAATATTCAGGAGGCATGTATCCGGAGCTGAACGAATTGATTGAAGAGGCCAGGTTCAAGGGGATCAGCAGGGTACTTGTGAGGGTCAATAACCTGACGCACATGAAACTGGATCCTGTTTTTGAGCAGGATCTGCTGGAAATTGATACCAGGAATCTGGAAAATGACTGGGTGGAATATCACTTCAAGCACCTCAATGAAGATATTGCTTATGATTATGATATACTGGTAAACCTGGAAATGATTACAGTATCCCCCGATGAGGTGAATGAAAAGGACGAATTGTTTAAAAAGAAAGTTGAGGATGGATTCGAGTATGTCCTTGATGCCAATGGGAATGTGATGAAAGATACCGCGGGGAACGATATCAAGCTGCCCAAATACAAAACGCTTCAATGTACCATGATTGAAACCCATCAGTTCAAATCAGCCAGGATTGACGGCAATGTTGAGATCCTTTCCAATAATCCCAAGAAATTGATCAGGAAGGAACCCATCGGAGCTGAGCACATTTTCGATCACGCATCGGCAAGGGCTGTGGGAGATGTTGAAGCACTGGATGAAGAGGCATTGTATATGATTGAACAGGAAGCCATTCCTTTTCCGAATGATTTTGAAATGATATTCAATTGTACCGAAACGCTTAAACCAGCCATAAGACAGGGTATTTACAGGAACAGGCAGTTTATTTACTAGGAATTTATATACAGGATACGACTGATATTGTTATCTTTGTCAGTGGTAAGATACAGCACGCAAAATCACAGTGATTTTGCGTGTTTTTTTGACCATGCCTGAACCCCTTATAACAACACCGAAGCCGGAAACTGCCATATTGATCGGCATCATCGATCAGTACCAGGATGCCGTTACTGTTGAGGAATACCTGCAGGAGCTTGCCTTCCTGACGGAGACGGCAGGTGCCATACCTGAAAAAACCTTTGTACAGAAACTGGCCTATCCTGATCCGCGGACATTTGTCGGAAGTGGTAAGCTCCTGGAGATCAGGGAATATGTGGCAATGAATGATACCGACCTGGTCATCTTCGATGATGAATTGACCCCTTCTCAGCTCAGGAATATAGAGCGGGAACTGAATTGCCGCATCCTCGACCGGACCAACCTTATTCTCGATATTTTTGCCAGGAGGGCCAAGACAGCTCATGCCAAGACACAGGTTGAACTGGCCCAGTATGAATACCTGCTTCCGCGATTGACAAGGATGTGGACCCACCTGGAACGGCAACGTGGAGGGATCGGACTGAGGGGGCCCGGAGAAACAGAGATCGAAACTGACCGAAGGATTATCCGCGATAAGATTGCCAAATTGAAAGAAGATCTAAAGCGGATCGACAAACAAAAATCCGTTCAACGAAAAAACAGGGGTAAGATGGTCAGGGTGGCCCTTGTGGGTTATACCAATGTTGGGAAATCCACCCTGATGAATGTCGTGAGTAAATCAGACATTTTTGCTGAGAACAAGCTGTTCGCCACCCTTGATACCACCATCAGGAAGGTTGTGATAGGGAACCTGCCTTTCCTGCTGTCCGATACGGTCGGATTTATACGTAAGCTTCCCCATACCCTTGTTGAATCTTTTAAATCAACCCTGGATGAGGTCAGGGAATCGGATATATTGCTGCATGTAGTGGATATCTCCCATCCGAATTTTGAGGAGCAGATAGACATAGTAAACCAGACACTGCTTGAAATTGATGCCCGGCATAAGCCCACCTATATTGTCTTCAATAAAATAGATGCCTTCCGTTACGTGGCAAAGGATGAGGATGACCTGGGTCCGTATACCAGTGAAAATATGAGCCTCGATGATCTTAAGAAATCCTGGATGGCTAAAAGCAATGGTGCCTGTGTATTTATCTCTGCGAAAAAACTTGAGAATATCCAGGAGATCCGTGATCTGCTATACGATAAGGTAAAGGAGATCCACGCCAGGCGTTATCCTTATGATGATTTCCTGTATTAGACCAAGCTGGTATCTACACCAATTTTTTCCCCACCATGTATTCGGCTATCTGAATGGCATTGGTGGCCGCTCCCTTCCGGAGATTATCCGCGACAATCCATAGATTCAGGCATTTCTCCCTGGATTCGTCCCTCCTGATCCGCCCCACGAATACCTCATCTTTCCCTTCGGCATACCTTGGCATGGGATATACATTATTGGCCACATCATCCTGGACAACTACACCGGGAGTTTCAGAAAGGAGTGTGAAAATGTCATCTATCTTGTAATCCTTCTCAAACTCGAGGTTTACGGACTCTGAATGGCCCCCCACAACCGGAACCCTTACAGTGGTAGCTGTTACCATGATGGAATCATCATCCAGGATTTTCCGGGTCTCGTTGACCATTTTCATTTCCTCTTTTGTATAGGCATTGTCCAGGAATACATCACAGTGGGGAAGACAGTTCCTGTCAATGGGGTGAGGATAGGCTTTTTCACCTTCTGCACCGGCCCGCTCATCCTGCATTTGGCGTACCGCCTTTACCCCTGTTCCGGTAACTGACTGATAGGTCGAAACAACCACCCTTTTGATCTTATAAGCTCTGTGCAATGGAGCCAAAGGCAGCACCATCTGAATGGTGGAGCAATTGGGATTGGCGATGATCCTGTCATCGGGACCGATCACAGCCGCATTAATCTCCGGCACAACCAGGCGCTTTGTGGGATCCATACGCCATGCCGAAGAATTGTCAATGACAACACTACCGGCTTCTGCAAATTTGGGAGCCCATTCCAGTGAAGTCCCCCCGCCGGCCGAGAATATGGCAAGGTCCGGTTTATTGTCAACAGCTGTCTGCATACCGATCACTATATGTTTTTCCCCTTTAAATATTACTTCCTTACCAACTGATTTTTCTGATGCAACTGCATAAAGTGTGGTAAGGGGGAAGTTTCTTTCTTCGAGGACTTCCATCATAACGCCTCCGACCAAACCGGTGGCTCCAACAACGGCAACTTTCATGGGATAACGAATTGATAATTAATCATGCAAAAATCATAATAATAATTTGAAATGAAAAGGCTGGTATTGATTTTTTTATGCTACCCGGCATGGTTGCATGGCCAATGGTGTATTGACTTTGAAGATGGATCCCTGATCCACTGGAACCAGGGCAGGGATTCGGCCTGGCAGATTCATGCTGATGGATCCCTCTCAGGCTTGTATTCCCTGCATCATTCCCTGGATGATTCGGTCAGCAACCATGACCAGATTGCTTTGCCTCTTGACAGCCTTGAGCTGGATGCCCCGCTTACTTCATGGACGTTTCGAATCAGGCATGGCTATCCTCCATCATCTGCCAATCACTGGGCCGTTTTCCTGGCAGCTGACAACAATGAACTTTACATGTTTCCGGCTGGAGGCATAAATGCATATATACTGGGGGTTAATTTTACAGGATCGGATGATACACTGAGGCTCTGCAAAATGAAGGAAGACCGGATTGAGAACCTGGTAACAACATCATTGAACTGGCAGGTAAGTATTGGCCAGGGACCAGCATATTTGAATGTGCTGCGAAAAGACGGCGGAGTCTGGCAGGTGCGGATAGAAAAGGATGCTGGCATATGGGAGTTGATCGGTGAAGGACTGGATACAGCGGTAATCAATCCGGATTATTTCGGTATCCATTACAGGTATTCTTCGAATCAGGACCGGAAGCTGTGGTTTGATGATCTTTGTATTTCCGGACTTTTCATACCCGATACCCTTCCTCCTTCCATTGCATCGAGTGAGCTTATCGATCAAAATACCATCCAGCTTACTTTTACAGAGCCTTTGAATGAATCAGGATGCCTGGTACCGGGAAACTTCCTGCTCAACCCCGTCGGGGCAATCCCCGATTCCCTGATAATGGTTTCCGGAAAAACCTGCATGCTGGTATTCAGTGAGCCCTTCCCGGGTGAGATACCCCTCACCCTTATCTTATATGGCATGAAGGATAAAAAAGGAAATTCCACAGATTCCATGAAGGTTGATTTTCTGTATTATGCTGCCCATCCCAATGATATAGTATTTAATGAAATCATGTCCGATCCTTCTCCTGCCATCGGATTGCCTGAATTTGAATACCTTGAATTGTATAACCGTAGCCCTTATCCAGTTAACCTTGCGGGATGGACCCTCAGTACCGGTAATCAATTTCACCTGTTCCCACATATTGTGATTCCGGGGAATAAGTACCTGGTGCTGGGATATGAAGGTGTGGCTGGCCAATATGCCTCAGGGGATCCGTTCCTGGGATTGTTGAAATCACGGGCCAGCTTGCCCAATGATGGAGCAAAGCTATTTCTGTCAGATGGGGGCAACATATTGATTGACTGGGTGGAATATGATCCTTCTATGCATGACAATGAATATTATGCGAACGGCGGCTGGGCACTTGAGAGATTGGATCCTGACCGTCAATGTATGAACCGGGATAACTGGGCCACTTCAAAAAGCAGGATGGGAGGGACCCCGGGGCTGGATAACAGCATGAAACAGTATAATCCTGATCGGCTGCCACCATCGGTTGGGAACCTGTACCTGCCGGATTCTTGCACCCTTGTTGTTGAATTCAGCGAGGGTATGGATCCGGGTCCGGTCCTTGAACCACTGAATTATCTGATAAACCGGGGACACGGACACCCAGCACACATTGAGTGCATGGCTCCTGATAACCGGACAGCAATCCTGCATTTTGATCAGGGATTTGATCGGGGCAAGGACTATCAGCTGGAGATATCCGGAAATCTTGTCGATTGTGCTGGCCTATCGTTGTCATCAGCACGGATACAACGATTCGCACTTCCTGTTCCACCCGCCATAAATGAAATATTGATCTCTGAAATTTTGTTTGATCCCAAGCCTTACTGTCCCCGTTTCCTTGAGATCCATAATCCCGGATCAAAAACATATGATCTGGCAGATCTGAGGATCGGGAAACGGAATACAGAAAATGGACAGATCGAATCTGTATCACCTGTAAGTACGGGGCACCACCTGTTTTTCCCGGGAGCTTACCTTGCCCTGACAGAAGATCCGGATAAACTCATGGGCTGCTGCTATGTTCATGATCCTGAAACACTTATCTGTTGCAAGGACCTGCCTGCCATGGATGACAGGGAAGGAACCCTGATGATCCTGGATAAATACCTCCAGATCCTGGACGAAATGTCGTATAACCAGCAGATGCATCATCCATTGTTGGCTTCTGTGGAAGGTGTCTCCCTTGAAAGGATAAGCTTTAACCATCGGTCAGACCAGGCTTCGAACTGGCATTCAGCTGCTGCAACAGAAGGGTATGCCACACCGGGCAGGATAAATTCACAAAACCTTTCATCCGTGACCGGCAATGAAGGGATTGAGATTGAACCGGAGATCTTCACCCCTGACCAGGATGGTCATCATGATATGGTGATGATCAAATATAATTTTTCTCATCCTGGTGCCATGGCCACAATACTTGTGATGGATCCCCGTGGGAGAATCATAAAAAGGATAGCCGAAAATCAATTGCTGGGATCGGAAGGATTTTTCACCTGGGATGGAAGTAATGATCATGCACAACGGGCCAGGACAGGTATTTACCTGGTTTATGTGAGAATCTTTGATGCTAATGGTAAGGTCAGCAATTACAGGGAAACCTGCATACTCTCACCAGGGCTCCGGCATTAGATCCCGGATATTAATTCTTTCATGATCAATGTCATCTGGGGCTCTGCCTTGGCTGCTACGGAGGTCACATCTTCCAGCGTTACCTTCACGATCTTGCCCGGTACGCCAAGATCGGTGATAATGGAGATAGCAAAACAGGTGATCCCCATTTGGTGTGCAACTATGATTTCGGGAACAGTTGACATCCCTACGGTATCCCCGCCAATGATCCTGAAATACTCGTATTCTTTGGGTGTTTCAAGGGTGGGACCGGTCACCGCCACATAGCATCCTTTCCTTACGGGCAAGTTATATTTCTGTCCAATTTCGAGTCCCTTCTCGATCAATGCCTGGTCATAGGTCTCACTCATATCCGGGAAGCGGTCGCCAAATGCAGGATCATGAGGACCGATCAGTGGATTGGGTATAAGGTTGATATGGTCATCCAGGATCATCAGGTCACCGATTTCAAAATCCGGATTGACTCCACCGCTGGCATTGGAAACAAACAGGTGACTTATCCCGAGGTATTTCATAACCCTCACCGGGAATGTCACCTCCTGGGGGCCATACCCTTCATAATAATGGAATCGTCCCTGCATGGCAACGATCTTCTTGCCATTCAGTCTTCCAAAAATCAGTTTCCCATGATGGCTCTCCACCGTAGAAACAGGGAAGTTTGGAATATCCTCATATTCAAGTACGGTATCAATATCGATTTCATTGACCATCCCTCCAAGACCTGTCCCCAATATGATCCCGATCTCAGGCTGCAGATCAACTTTGCTTTTTACGTAGGATACTGTCTCTTTTATTGTTTTTAACATATCTGAGGATTTGATTATTGAAATTTTCCGTGTCTTCGTTCAGAAACTTGGTTTCTATGGGTATATAGAACATCCTGTTTTTAATTTCCACGTCAATATTAGCAAATTTTCTCAATCTTGTGGCATCCTTCTCCGTAGTAAAAATGAATCTTTCTTTGCCTTCCATGGTGTTGTATACCTGTAGGATATGATTGATATCACGTTGGCTGAAAACATGATGATCCGGGAAGATCACTTCCCTGATCCGGGTTGAAAAACTACGCAGATGGCGCCTGAATGTCCTGGGATTGGCGATGCCTGTGACCATCAGTATATCCGGACCGGAGGCTTTGATTTCTGAGGGGGAGATCCCGGGTTTGACATCCGTAAATACGGGGACCGGTTCCCTGTATCCGAGCCTGGTAAAATAGAGGTGCTGGAAGGCATACAAACTCAGATCCTTGACGATCATCTGTCGCTCGATGGGTTTCAACCTGTCCGGGCATTTTGTAACCAGTATAATGTTGGCTCGTCTTTTCTCATATGCCTTTTCCCTCAGCCGGCCTGCAGGCAGTAATCGATCTTTC
>LJUP01000277.1 GCA_001303955.1 Bacteroides sp. SM23_62
TGGGCGGGGCAAAAAACATCCGTGGGGTCATGCGGAACCGGGTGGTCGGGAATGATTTCCTTTATGGGAACATTGAGCTGCGCTGGAAATTCATTCATTTCCAGTTCCTGAAACAGAATGTTTACCTGGCACTGGCCGGATTCCTGGACGGGGGAATGGTAACCCGGGATTATGAGATTGATATTTCAGGGGTCCCGCAGGAATGGATGTACCTCTTCCCTGACCGCAATGAAGGCCTCCACCTGGGCACCGGGGCGGGATTTCATATTGCCCTGAACCAGAACTTTATTATTACCGCAGATTACGGTTTCCCGCTGGACAAGCAGGACGGTCCCAAGGGTGCCCTCTATATCAACCTGAATTTCCTTTATTAAGCACTAACGGATATCTACGCACTGTATACCCGGGCATTGGATTGAGAAGGAACGGTGCTTATCTCGCCAGTCCAGCATCCCTTGCAGTCTCGATGAATTCTTCCCTCCCGATGATGGATGATGCCTTCAATTCATTGAAGATCCTTCTGGCTTCTTTTGATTGGCCCAGCTCGTAATGTATTGACATCATATACAGGTAAAGGGTCCCGAAGACCGGCGAATAGTCATCATACCCGGCCTCCATGATCTGCTCAAAAACCTGCAGTGAAGCAGACAGCCTTCCGATCTCGTACAGGCTGAATCCCTCATTGATCCTGGTGTTCATTTCCTCATCGAGCAGGATATACTTGACCGATACACAGGCATCTTCACACCTCTCCATCAGATCAATGTATTTTACCTCATCCGGGATGGCCGGAAAGATCAGGCTGAAATCCAGTACCTCACCGATGGATTTGAAACGGTATTGATCAGGACATGCGGGTATACCGTCCATGGAGGTCATCTTCCATTCCTCCGTTCCGAGTGAATGCACAAGATAGGTTTCCTTGTCCATGCAAAAACTCCCTGAGATCCTTTCATTCTTGATCCGTATATTGACCACTGTCTGGTCCTCCCATTTCACTATGCCCAGTAATTCCAGGGTAGGATGGCTGTTGAGCGAAAAACTGGGCTTATCATAGACCTGGGCCATCATCCGGACCGGGGGAACAACCATCAACACAAGGAGGAAAATAACTGTTCTCATCTCGTTCACCTTAAAAAAAAACCGCAGTTCAAATACTTTTGCTGCAGTTGGTTGTACAAATATTGTTCCAGTCCTATCTCGCGGAGGCCAGACTGAAATTCAGTCCAGCCCCGATGATCCAGTTTGACCTTTCATAGGTTTCCTTAACGGGTACCATCAGACCTGACTGGGCGAAGTCATGAGAGAAGTTTCTGTCCATGTTTTGATACCGAACATATTGTCCTCCGACATTGAGTTGCATAAATGGCAGGATGTCCCAACCCAGACCAAAACTCCATCCGTTGTAGGTGGGAAGGTCATGGCTCAGGTCTGACTGGTAGGCATCGGTAACTCCCACCCCGGTCATGATCCAGCCTGCGCTGAGCAGGAATTTCTCAGTTAGATTGTATTCAGCACCAAGACCGAATTCCCATGAATTAGACGATAAATCTTTTTCACGGCCTCCCCAGTCGGCACTTTTATCAAACCAGTAGTGGAAACCTGTGGAAATCAGCAGTGGATCAATGGGTCTGAGGGTTGCCCCCAGGGAGAGCATGGCAGGAATATCCAGGCGTGATTTCTCCCCGTCGGGGAACATGGTAATGGGATTCCCGGTCTCCGGGTCAATGCCCGTGATAACATCCATGGCTGTTTTGTTCGTAAGCTCAAGCTTTGTGGTATGTTCATATTTGAGGGAGATATTCAGCATATCCATGGGCTGGATATTCACACTCACGATGGGGGTAAATCCTGAACCTGTTTTTTCGGCATCCACTTCCTGGTCCCCCATCAGCTGGCCTTTCGCCGCTGTTTCGGCAGATTGCTGGGTGAAACTGGCAGAAGCTCCCTGAAAAGTGGCCTGCGCCTGTGCATTTGTCATTCCCTCCTGGTAAAGCCCGAGTAATGTCAAGGTTCCGATAAGCAAGGGATCTGATAAAGCAACATCCCCAAAACCACCATCAATGGCGGGTTGTAAGGCAGCAGCCATGGCATCCATGCTCGTAGCATACTGGGTAAGTTGCTGGGACAGGCTGGAAAAAAAGGTTGGGGCAGGAACCCACTGACCATCCACCTCAAGGGCAACATCTTTAATATGCCCCTTATAGGTTTCCTTGGCTGTGACATAACGCCCGCCGATTGCCACCGAGATCATATCGTTAATGGCATAGGAAACATTGGCCTGGTAGCCAAAAAACACTGAAGTGCCCTCAAAATAGGCATTCATCCTGTAGGCAGATACGTTCTGACCCTGGTTCTGAAGGGCAGGGACCAGATCTGATACAGATACTTCAAATGAGGGCAGTCCCCTGTTATACTGGGCACCACCACCACCGCCAATCGGATTAAACCCCAAAGAAAAGGCCCATTTCCCGGTTTTATATACTGCGTAGATACCAGGAAAAAGAGGGGCAGATACTTCGCCCTCATATTTTCCTTCATTCAGATACTGATAATTACTGATAACGGTCCGGGTCTGACCAATGGTCTGGTTGTTGATCGAAAAGTGGAATCCATCCGCCAGTTTGGTCAATCCGGCCGGATTGTAGTAAACTGCATCGATACCCAGGGTTGCATCACGGCAAGCCATCCTGGTATACATGGCACTTTGATTGGTATTGGTAAGAATACCTCCCGCGAATATGGTGCCTGAAAGCAAAAAGGCTGCCACTGCGGCTGAAAGTGATCTTCTCATGTTTTTTTTAGGTTTAGTTCAAGTGTTCGAATTTAGAAGAATTATTGAGAAATAGAACAGACTGCGGTTCAAGTACAAAAACAGATATTTGGATCAGTTATTGTGAAAGCCGCATCTGGTAAAGCATACAGCATACTTAACTGACCGGATGCCCCAGCTTGATTAGAACCGATTTAAATAAGGAGGGATTATTTGGTGAAATGTCCGTTAACGGCCTCTACCTCATAATTTTTATTGACGATAAGGTCAGCCAGGGGTTTGAGGGAGACAACGTTTTGATGTTCCCTTTCCAGCACCTTTGAGCGGTACTCATTCAAAGGCTCCTTCCCCCGGATGATCTGGGTCATCTTGGTCTCATGGTAGGTAAGGTCAATAAAAACCCGCATGTCGACATGGTCGGTCTTAATGGCATACAGGCCATCCACGACAAGCAGGTCAACCTTTTTAAAATCCGTGATGATTTTATCTATCTGTTCGGGGATGATATCAATGCAGGGCATCATCGCTTCACGTCCTTCCTTGAATTCACGGATATTCTGATGGATCAGGTTCCAGTCATATTCATCAATGCCGATGCTTTCAAGTCCATGTGTTCTGCGCCATTCGTTGCGGAGCAGCGGTGGAACGATGTAATAATTATCAGTATGCAGTACTTTTACACGGATGTCATCCTCTTTCAACAATATTGCCAGGGAATGGGACAATTCGGACTTACCGGCTCCCGATTCCCCTGAAATGGCCACAATGTATTTATATCCCTTGGGTTTGGTCTCGAGATCCCTCTTCATGTATTCCTTGATATCAGCGGCTGCCTTCTTATGCGTCTCCTGAATTAACAGAATATCACCCAGCATAACACTCATTTTTCAATCTACTAATAAGCAACGTCCAATTTCCTACCAGGGACAAGCCCATGGATCCTTCCGCTAATCTTGATTTCAACCAGCTGATCATCAGGTGCATCCACGCTGATTGTCATCTTTTCACGGAAGACATCAAAGGTGTAATATTTTTTTCTAAATGCAAAATTGAAACTGATTTTTTTCCATCCAGCTGGTAAAGCCGGATTAACTGACAATACCTCATCCCTGAACTGAATCCCGGCAATGGACTGGATCACGAACAGCAGGGTGGATCCCATGACCCCTGCATGTATGCCTTCAGCCGTTGTACCTCCCTGTATATCAACATAATCACTCGACAGTGCCTCCATGTAAAATTCCCATGCCAGGTCACCCAGGCCAAGCTCGTTGGCCAGCGATGCATGTACAATCCTGCTCAGCGTTGATCCATGGGAAGTACGCTGGATATAATAATTGAAATTCGGCCTCAGGGTTGCCCTGTCCGCCTCGTATCCCAGTCCGGAGAGCAGGGATGCTACCTCATCTGTCCCGAGGTTATACCAGGCCATAAGGGTATCTGCCTGTTTGGCCACTTTATAGTCGTCAGGGGATTTCCCCTCGGCTTTCAGGATCCTGTCCATCCGGTGGATATTACCATATTTCTCAAGGTAATGGTCCCAGTCCAGTTCCTGTAATCCAAAATAAGCATCAAACTGGGCAATGATACCCTCCTCTGAAATATGGAGGGTCAATCTGCTTTTTATGTCCTTCCATCTGTCAATTTCTTCCCCGCTCAGGTTGATCTTCTTAAGTATGGGACCCATTTTCTCACCTGGCACGGATTCCAGGTATGCGGTTACTTTCCCAAAAAGCCAGGCCACCATGAGGTTGGTATAGGCATTGTCTTTCAGTCCACCTTCATCCGCACCGGGTAGATGTTCGTGGAACTCATCAGGTCCCATGACCTTGGGGATGGAATACCTCTCCGTCTCTTCATCCCATATGGCTTTGCTGGCCCAGAACCGGCATATCTCAAGCAGCATCTCTCCTCCCTCTGCCGCCATGAACGTATCATCCATGGTGATCCAGTAATAATTCCAGATATTATAAGCAATGGCCAGGGAAACATGTCGCTGCAGGGAACTGTAGTCGTCTCCCCATTCTCCGGAAACCGGGTTCAGGTGGACGATCTGTGTCTCTTCTCTCCCGTCACTGCCGCTCTGCCATGGATACATGGCTCCTTCATAACCATATTCCTTTGCATATTTACGTGCCTCGCCTATCCTTCGGTATCTGTACATAAGTACCGATTTAACAATGTCCGGGAAATGAAGGGCATAAAAATTCAGGATATACAATTCATCCCAGAAGATATGTCCCCGGTAAGCTTCACCATGCAAGCCCCTTGCCGGGATCCCGGCATCGAGCTTTTTATTGTGCTCGGAAGCAGTAACCATCAGGTGATAGGCATGCATTCTCAGCAGTTTCTGTGCAAACCGGTCCCCTTCCACCTGAATATCCGCCTTTTTCCATATTTCATTCCAAACCCCGGCACTTCCGGCATGCACCTGCCGGAAACCGTCCAGCTGATCCAGCTTTTCCCGGGCCTGCCGGAGCGCCATCCCCTCCCCTGACTCCCTGGAAGTATAAATACTGACCAGCTTTTCAACTGTCAAGGCCTGTCCCTCTGCCAGCTTCGCCACCAGTTCGGATGCTACCTTCCCCCGTGAGGTATGGTGCTTCATCCCAACTTCCTGTTCAGCCTGGTCAATGAGGATCCTCATCCTGCAGGCCAGCCCGATCTCCACCCCAGACTGATTGGTCTTAACCAAGAGGTATTGTACCTGGCCGTCTCCTCCTTCTTCGACTGGTTCCAGGTGATGCTGGTCAAGCTGCCGGTACCTGGCCACTCCGTCGTTGATCAGATCACCATCCAGTTCCGCGCGTATGCTGATCCTGCCTACATAATTCAGTGGCTGGACGGTATATTTCAGGACTGCTACATGCTGATCTTCCATGCTGGCCACCCTGTAGGAGGTAATTTTTGTCTGTCTCCACCCTTCATCCTCAACAATCATCTCTCGGAATAACAATCCATCCCGGAAAGATAAGCGACGCTGGATCTGGACCACCCTGAACCTGTTGGGATCCATCCAGGCTCCTTCCCCGATACGGAAACTTACCGGGAGCCAGTTGGGACAATTCACAAAATCTTCATTTTCAATATCCCTGTCGGCTACTTTTGAGATCCTGCGGTTGAACATACCGGCCATATAGGTGCCGGGATAATTGACTTTCCCGGCGCTGGTTTCTTCCATCGCCCCCCTGGTACCGAAATAACCGTTACCGACAGCCAGTAAAGCTTCCCTCGACTTTTCCTTCTCCGGATCATAATCATGGTATACAATGGACCACCGGTCCTGTTCCAGTCCATTTTCAAACCATCTGTCTATGCCTTCTATCCCTCCAAGCTCCGCTATATCATCCACTGCTATATCTGCACCGTTGACCAGCAATTCATGGCTGTTCTCTTCCCTTGCCACCCCCAGGACCAGTCCGAAATTGCCTTTCCTCCCGGCCTGAACCCCGCTGACCGCATCCTCGACAACCACTGATGCTGCATATTCCACTCCCAGGTTATCACATGCAGTAGTGAAAATATCCGGCTCCGGCTTGCCCTGGAGTCCCAATTCAGCCGAAACCGCCCCGTCTACCCGTGTTTCAAACAGTTCCAGCAGTCCGGCTGCTTCCAGTACTGTTTTGCAATTCTTGCTGGATGATGCCACACCGATTCGGATCCCTTCCTTTTTCAGATCATGGATCAATTCAACGGTCGAATCATACAGCTTTACACCGTCCCTGTCGAGTATTTCATTGAAAGTCAGGTTTTTCCTGTTGCCCAGTCCACATACAGTCTCAGCCTCCGGCAGATCTGAAGGATCACCGAATGGGATATCAATGCCACGTGATTCCAGGAAAGAGGCCACCCCCTTGTACCGTGGTTTACCATCCACATACGGCAGGTAATCATCCGTATGGCTGAATTCCTTAAAAGGTTCGCCATATTTTTCCTCACGAAATTTCAGGTAGGTGTCAAACATCTCCTTCCAGGCGGTAGAATGGACAAGGGCTGTCTGGGTGATCACCCCATCCAGGTCGAATATGACTGCGGAGAAACGGTGTTTGGTCATTTATATGAAAGTTTGATTTTGATTATCGGATGAATAGGATTAACTTGAACATATCTCAAAAATAGGAAAATTAACGTGGGGGTCAAATCAGGTGACCCTTAGCCTCTCAGAAATATTATGAGCAAACTTGTCGTTATAGCGCACGAACTCCCCTATATTCTTGAACGGTCAGAAGATCTGCAATTTGAAGTAATTCCCAAATCACATATTTTCGGGAGCGGTCTGGATGATTTTTATAAAGCACAAAAGAGCATCTGGTTTGGCCGGCCCAGAAAGAACAGAGGGGATCTGTCGAAAAACGAACGCGAACGGCTGGAAAAAGAATTCCATAAATACAACTGTTACCCGATTTACACCAACAAAAAAGAGCATGACAAATTCCTGGACGGATTCAGCATCACAACTATCTGGCCCCTGTTTCATTATTTTACGGAAAATACGGTCTACAAAGAGGAGTATTGGGAAGCCTACGTAAACATCAATCAAAAGTATGCCGAGGAGGTAATGCCCCTGCTGGAAATAGGTGATAAGGTATGGATCCATGATTATCACCTGATGCTCCTGCCCCAGATGATCAGGGCTAAATTCCCCTGGGTATCCATCGGCTTTTTCCTTCACATCCCTTTTCCCTCTTATGAGATCTTCCGCCTGCTGCCCTGGCGCAGGGAAATCCTGGAAGGCCTCCTGGGATCAGACCTGGTTGGTTTTCACACCTATGATTACGAAAGACATTTCATGAGTTGCGTAAGGCGCCTGCTTGGGTATGATTCCGTCTTCAACCGCATACACCTTGAAGAAAGGATCGTAAAGGTGGACTTTTTCCCGCTGGGCATTGATTATGAAAGGTTTGCAGCCGGGGCCAGGGAACTGTGCCAGGCAAAGAAATCCTCAGGATTTACCCGACACCTTGAGAACCAGCACTTGCTCGGAGGTGGAAAAAAACTGATCCTGTCCATTGACAGGCTTGATTATACCAAGGGTATCAGGGTAAGGCTGCGGGCCTTCGAACATTTTTTAAAATCACATCCCGCTTA
>LJUP01000278.1 GCA_001303955.1 Bacteroides sp. SM23_62
CATCGATGGGTATACCCAGCCAGGTGCTTTCAAAGCCACTGCATCAGATACAGCGATTCTCAAAATTGCACTGGACGGAATTAATCATATGAGTCTGGTAGTTCCGGGATTGAAGATCGAGGCCGGGAACAGCATCATCCGGGGCCTAATGATCAACCGTTATGGGGCATTTGGTATACATATTCAAGGCGCCGGCAACAATATCATTGAAGGCAACTTCATAGGGGTGGATTCATCCGGATGGGTTCAAATTTCAAATCAAGAGGGAGCGCTAAGGATCGTGGACAGCCGTGATAATGTTATCGGGGGAGATCTACCGGAACATCAAAACATAATGGTTGGAGGAATGTACTTAATACAAATAGAGTCAGTAAACTCTGAAAACAATTTAATCAAAGGAAATATGCTTGGTGTTGGGCGACATGGTTTAATCAGTCCGACAACACAAGGAATAAATATTAGACTAGTAGGTGAAGCACATCACAATACGATCGGACCGGGGAATGTAATCGCCGGTCACAATTATGCCGGCATACACCTGGGACCTACAACCAGAAATACAACCATAACTGGTAATTACCTGGGGATTAATGGTTCCGGAAATGCTAAGATTCAAGGTGGCCCGAATCCTATCGGGGTAGCCATTGAAGGCGCAGTGGATAATACCGTTGGTCCTGGGAATGTGATCTCCGGACAGGAAAAAGGGGTATATATTGCCCTCAGTGAATTTGGCAGACCGCAGGATGATGCATCAGGAAATATAATCATCGGCAACAGGATAGGGATAAATTCCGATGGCACCGCGGCCATACCCAATGAAACAGGTATTGAGATAGACAATGTACCTGCTGTCACCATTGGAGGATTAACACCCGCAGACCGCAATATTGTTTCAGGAAATGACATCGGCATTAATATACGGGGTACAGATGCCAATTCGAACCTGGTGATTGGCAATTATATAGGCACCAATTTAGACGGAACCCAGGCAATCCCGAATAACAACGGGATTTGGATCGGAGATGGTGCAAGTAACAATACTATAGGAGGAACAACTGTCTCAGAAAGAAATATCATTTCGGGTAACAGTGGTCAGTCTCAATCGCACGGGGTGGTCATTAGCGATGCTGCCACGACCGAAAATGTTGTAGTAGGCAATTTCATCGGGTTGGATGTCAGCGGGAAAAAACCTCTTGGGAACGAAGGTAATGGTATCCTGATCTGTAACAGTGCGCATGACAACTATATCGGAGGTACAGAACCTGCTGAACGAAATGTGATCGCCGGGAATGGCTTATCTGGAATTGAACTGAATGACACAGCATATGCAAATGAAATTCGGGGTAATTTAATTGGACTTGATGCTTCAGGCACCAATAATATTGGTCATCCGGACGGATCAGGGATTTATTTTGGGCGCTATGCAAATCATAATATAGTTGGCGGGACGGAACCAGGTGCGGCTAATTATATTTCAGGCAATACCGGCTGGGCTGGTATTGCACTCCAAGATGCCGGGACGGAGAATAATACCATCATCGGAAATTACTTTGGAACTGACATTACCGGAACAAAAGAATTTGGCAATCAAGTCGGAGTTCGTATCATGAATGGTGCATCAAATAACCGGATAGGTGGTATGGAATATGGGGAAGGGAACCTCATCGCCTATAGCCTTGAAGAAGGTGTATTAATATATGATGAATCTCCTATTGATCCATATGAAACATCTGGTAACCTTCTGCTTTCAAATTTCATCCACAGTAATGGAAGCCTTGGTATCGATCTCGGAAATGATGGCGTAACAGCAAATGACGAAGGGGATATTGACGGCAGTCCGAATAAACTGCAAAATTACCCAGTGCTGGATTTCATAAGTTTCAGTCCAGGTGAAGTTACTGTCAGTGGAAGCCTTGAAAGTACTCCCGATACCGAGTTCACCTTGCAATTCTTTGCCAGCAGGCTGGGTGATCTTTCGACCTATGGGGAAGGACAAACCTACCTGGGCTCAGAGGTTGTTTCGACCAATGCACTGGGAGATGCATCCTTTTCCGTCACTTATCCCATAGCTGGGACAAGTGGTCAGGTAATTACAGCTACCGCTTCCGATCCACTTGGAAATACCTCTGAATTTTCTCAGGCAATGGGAGGAGCACAGGACCAGATCCTGTCACCCTTACATAGACCATTTCACTATAGTATCAATCAAAACGGAGTACCGAATATAATCGACGGAAGTGACCTGGATGCGGTGGAAAGTGCTTTTCAGGAATGGACGGATGTATCCAGTGCAGATATTGAATTTGTATATGATGGTCCTACCAGTGAAAAATATGCCTCAGCTACAGATGGGGTGAACCTTGTTACTTTCGATGATGATAAGTTCCTCTTTGCCCCCAACGTTCTAGCAGTCGCAGCAAAAACGCTGAGAATGGGACCGGGGGACCAGGTAGCGCAAATCCTGGATGCTGATATTGTCTTTAATAAAGAATTTATCAATCATGCAACTTATAGTTTGGGTGTGGGAGAACCAAGAGATAATATATATTTTGATATTCAGAGTATCACTACGCATGAGATTGGGCATGTTCTTGGTCTGTTCCATACAGGGATCCCAACGTCTACCATGTTTCCGTTCCTGGGTTCAGGTACGGAGGTGAGGAGCCTTGAGAAGGACGATATCGCATGGGTCAGCCACCGGTATCCCGGATCTCCGTATTTTACTAATTTCGGTTTTATCTCCGGCCGGATTACCTATGGAGAAATAGGTGATATCAATAACCCAGATACTCATCCACCTGTTGCCGGGGCACTGGTTCTGGCAGTCCATACAGAAACGCAAGAAAAGATACATGCCTATTCTGATGCGGATGGCAATTATCTGGTTCCCATCCCTTTGGATGGGCCGGGACCTGAATCCTACTGGATCTATATACAACCTCTTGATGGTGATGTATTTGGGGAATCTATCTGGCCAGGTAATATCAGTTCCTATATCTACGCGAACACCCTTTACACAGATTACCCCAATGAGTTTTATAATGGCGGGGATGAAGGACCACTGGATGATCCAGGGCAGGCAACAGAAATTGAAGTTACTGCAGGCTTGACAGTCGCAGATATTGATCTGATTACCAATAAAGATATTATCCCACCTGAAGTTTCATCAGTCACCCCTGTAAATGATTCCGTGGGATTCAGGGTGGTCGATCCGATCATCATTGTCTTCAGTGAGGCCATTGATCTGAATTCAATTTCCGATGATAATTGTTATTTAACCCATGAGCTGGATGGGAATCCCGTAAACGTATATGGGAATGCGATCGCGCTGGATGGATCCAGCGACAGGATTGTCTTCCAACCAGATGAACCACTGAGATACGCCACCACATATACCATTCACATCGAAACAGATGTGGGGGATTTATCAGGAGTAACTGATCTGAAAGGAAATGTCTTACTGGAGACTTTCACCAGTGAATTTACCACTGAGGATGGAGATGATGACCATCCCGAAATTACAGATGTCATCCCTGCAAATGATGCTGTGAATGTGTTTGTGACAGATCAAATCCTCGTACAATTTTCAGAGTCCATGGACAGGGACAATACCACCGACGGTTTCAACTTGAGCACAGATGGGATTCCAGAAGTTGAAGGCTCTTTTGAATGGAACCCGGAGAACACCTGGCTGACATTCACGCCTCTCTGGAGCTTGATGGAAGGTGCGAAATACGATATAACACTTTCAACCGGCATCACAGATCTGGCAGGAAATGCCATGCTGGTTGAATCTGTATATAGCTTTACCACGGTACCGGAAGCCAATCCTGAAATTACCTATTTGGGACCAGAAAATGGTAAGCACGATATTACGGTTGAAACACCGGTGGTGGTTGATTTCACGGAGCCGGTTAATACAGCAACTGTAAATTCCTCCACCGTAAAATTACGGAGATCAAATGGAAGCCAGGTACCCGGAGACTTTGAGTTTCTGCTCGGAAACTCACGCATTGTATTCAGACCCGATGCAATCCTGAACTTCAATGAAACCTATACCATAGAAATTACGGGTGGGAATACTGGAATTCACGATGCTTCAACACCGAGCTTACCACTGGTAAATAACTCAATCACTACATTCCAGACAGCTGCTGTACCAGTGCTGCCTCAGATTACTTCCATTGATCCTGCCGGTGGAGTTTGGGGAGCAGCGGTTACGATCAATGGAAGTGGTTTTGATCCGGATCCGGTCAATAATACGGTGCTGTTTAATGGTACACAGGCTGTTGTTTCCAGGGCTTATTTGAGCTCCCTGGTTACGAAAGTGCCGCATGGTGCACAATCCGGACCGGTTACAGTATCGGTAAATGGCAGCATGCCCAGTGATCCCTGGTATTTCAACGTCGTCCCGCAATCCCTTGAACCATGCGATGAAGTGATTGCAAATATAAATACAGGTTCCCGGTCCCGCAGTGTGGCCATCAGTCCCAATTCAGCCTACGCATATGTAACTAATTCTGGCGGAGGTACTGTTTCTGTTATTGATCTGAATGCCCAACCACCCTCGGTTATTGAAGATCCCATATTCGTCGGGGATACACCACTGGAGATTGATATCAATCCTGAAGGTACGCTGGCTTATGTGACCAATTTCGGTTCGCATACTGTTTCGGTCATCGATCTCTTGTTAAATGAAGTTATCAAAACCATACATGTGGGTGTCAATCCATACGGGATCGCGGTTACACCTGATGGGAAAAGGGTATATGTAGCAAATTATACTTCAGAGAACATTTCCATGATTGATGTTGATCCTTCCAGCGGAGGCTACAACCAGGTAGTGGCCAATATCAATACTGGAACGAGGAACAGGAGTGTTGCTATTACGCCGAATGCAGCTCTCTTACTTGTGACTGGAGACAATGGATTGAATATTTATAACAGTGATCCGGAAGACGTACAATTCCACAGTCTTGTCGCAAATGTCAGTTCAGGCACGAGAACAAGGGGTGTGGCCATCTCACCAAATGCCGGACTTGCTATTGTAACCACAATGGATGGTAACCTGAAGATCATTGACATCTATCCCAACAGTAATTCATTCGGTTCTGTAGTTGCCAATGTAAATACAGGATCAAGGGCACGGAGCGTGGTCATCAGTCCCGATGCCTTGTTCGTCTACGTATCACTCATAGATCCCGACGAAGTGGCCGTATATAAACTGGGATTTGCAGGAAGCGAAAATGCGGATGGATCGTCTTATTCTGGTATTACCCTGACTTTACACAATATTATTCCGGTGGGAGAAGATCCGGAGGGACTTGTGATCGATCCTGCTGCTGAGAAACTTATTGTGGTTAATTCGACTTCTCCTGATGATCATGGGACTGTCACAGTTGTGCAGATATGTTGCGGACCGATTACACCTCAGAAATCAATCGGGGACCTGATCATCACTATCCAAGATATGGTCAATAATGGCACGCTTGACAAAGGCCAGGGAAATGCATTGAGCGGTAAATTGTATGATGCCCTGGAAAAGCTGGGAGAAGGTAAGAATAAAACAGCAGTAAATCAGCTCGTGGCCTTTATTAACCAGGTTACAGACTTAATGTATGATGGAGTAATACCTGCAGAACAGGGTGCTGCCATCATTGATGCAACCTATGCCATTATCGATGAGATTGATATAAGTAAAGACAATAAGAAATCTGAACCAGTATACTCCCATGCATCAGAACCTGAGAGACCATCAGAATCGGCCTTGGTTGGAATTTATCCCAACCCATTTGGAATATCCACAACCATTAATTATTCGGTTGCATCAGAAAATAACAGGCCGGTCAAGGTATGGATGAAGGTCTATAGCATTACCGGCCACCTGGTTTCAAACCTTGTTGACCGGAGAATGACACCTGGTTTCTATACCATTGAATGGGATGGCATGACCGAAGATGGCCGGATAGTGTCCGAAGGTACATACATCATACGATTCATGTCAGGTGATGTACATCATGCTGAGATCATAAGCAAGTTCAGGTAATTGATCAAATATGTGAAACGGAAGCACGGGCTGGCAATTTGCCGGCCTGTTTTTCCTCCTATCCTATTGTTGAATGGAGAGCAGATGATTTTCTGCTTCGCGGATTTTGGCCGTATCGGTTTCTTTCCTAAGGTATTCCTGCCAATGCAGAATGCTTTGATTAACATTGCCTGTTGCCTCGTGCAATCGTGCTAAACATTTCTCGGTTTCAGGATAATCAGGCTGCAAGCTTATTGATTTCTCGAGATAACCAAGGGCTTTTCCGTATTCCTGCAAGCGAAAATGTGCTTCACCCAGATTTTTGTAGATCCTGTAATTCTGATCTGATTGAGGGGTTATCCTGAGTGACCTTTGAAGGATCAATATGGCATCGATGGGCCTGTTTATTTTGGTGTACAATGCACCCAGCGCACTGTACGCATCTGTAAAAGCAGAATCCATTGAGATGGCTTTTTTGTACCATTCAACCGCCTGGTCAAGAAATCCCCTGTGTTCTGATTGGTAGGCCATATTATAAGCCGCTAGTTTATTGCCGGGATCATATTCCACTGCCCTGATGGTGTAAAACAGGGCCAATTCCAGGCTATCCTGCTTAAAACCAATGGTGGCCAGGTTGCTCCATGCCATGGCCAGTGTTGAATCAGCCTTTAAAGCAAGTTGAAGTTTTCTTTTCGCGGCGGTTGTGTCTCGCTCCGCAAGGTGGATCACAGCATAAGTATTCAAAGCTGAAGCATTGGATGAATCAGCAGACAGTGCAAGATCCAGTTCTTTTTTCGCACCCTCAAAATCCTGATGTTGTTGAATCAGAGATTTTGCCTTTTCAACATGGGTGCTAATCGCATCACCAGTACCACCAGTTTTTCCAAATAACCTATCCCAATAATTAATTGTTAGAACAATCAATAAAAACGCCAGGAATGGAAGGAGGAATCTTTTGGTAAATAGTTTTAATGAGAACCTGGAGCCTGTCGGAGTGGTCGCCAATGAAGTCGTAGCATGAGATGCATCACCCGACCACTGGAAAAAATTGGTTGAGCGCTGGGATTGGGTTATTTTGATCCCTTCAGGAGTAATATCGTAAATCCAGGAAAGAGTGGCGACCAGGACAAATCCTATACTCAACAGGATGATCAGGAATTTTAATGTCCAATCCGGCAGTCCAAGCGGTTCTTCTACGATACTGGTTAACTCAAGCATGACATAGGAAACTGCAGCATATACGGTAACAACACGTATTACCTTCCTTCTTTTTAGTTCATTCCAGAAATTAAGAAGTGTCCCCGTTGACTTGTGATCCGAAAAGATAAATTCACGTTTGATATGGAATCTGTCAGGAACTACAAGGCCGGTATTCGAAATGGCAAAAACATCAAATGAGTATTCGATCTCTCTAAGATGACAATTTCTTAAAAACTGCGTTTGGATATCAGGCCTGTTCTCGATCTCATTACGTACCCTTTCTGATATAAGGATACTCCCGGGCACAGCTTCTGAAGCCATCCAGGATGCCACATTAACATCATCACCGGTGAGCTCCTCTTCATTGAATCCAAACACTCCCATATGTATGCCAATGCTTATGGGAATAACGGGGTCCTGCCGAAACTGCCACTGCAGTTCCAGTGCACCATCGACTGCTTCCAAGACATTGCTGAAACTGTTTAGACTTCGATCCTGGAAAAAATATAAAATCTTCCCATTAAAGGAATCCGAAATCTGTTCAAGGACCTTACGATATCTCTCACTTATCTTATTAGCATTTGGCCCTAATTGTTGATACCAATCAGAATAGCCCTGAATGCTGGTGACCAT
>LJUP01000279.1 GCA_001303955.1 Bacteroides sp. SM23_62
CTTCAATCTCCCTTTCGATCCACTGAAATTGCCTGTATTCCTTTAATAGAGCTGCTTTCATAATTATGGTATGATCAGAGAAAATCATCCCTGACCGGATTGAAATTATCTATTAACCTTGCCTTTTCTGTGAGTAATTGTATCGTATGCGGCCTGCCGGATGGCACTGCAAACATATCTCCCGCTTTCAGGTGCTGGTCGGCTTCCCCTTCACAGAAAAATATGATCTCTCCGGCTGCCACGTATGATGTTTGTTCATGGGGATGGGAATGGGGCGGTTCGGGTTTATCCCAGGGACCGTCACTGAAATCAATCAAAACTGTCATCAGGTTATCCGTATGGATGATCTTGCGTTGGAGTCCTTCGCGCACAAGCTCATACGGTACATCGTTAAATTTCAGTACTGCCATCTCCTTCTATTTTACCCGGTATGTAATGGGTGAACTTAACCTCTCGGCAAATCCCTGCAGGTAATCAAACCATGCCTGTTCATCTTCTATCTGCCCGCTTTTCTTCCAGCCAAAACCGGCATAATAAACAACCTTCCCGTCGACGGGTTTCAGGTGGACCAAAAGGTGACTCTGGTCGGGTGCATCAATCAGATATTCTTCGTATCGGGCCAGGTATTCCGGGGCCACCACAATTCCCATGCCCAGTTCGGAATCCCCATGTGGCTGCCAGTAACTGAACCAGCCATTGTCCTGGTCCGCATGGTTTGTCCCGTCTTTCTCATGCTGTGTGAGTCCAACGCTGATCTCCTCCACAGGACCATCGGCTGAAACCCGGACCTCAAACCTGGACAGGTTACTGCCAAGATCGAGCGAAATGATCTTGGTCTCCTCCATCATCCCGAAAGGTGTGGACCACGGCGCATAGGTCAGTGAAAACTGGGTACGGATGGGGCCGGTGGCTATCGTTTCCCACCTGGTAAAATTCCGGGAGGTATACAGCTTCTGTTCTTCGGCACTCCAGACCCCTACACCTCCGCAACCGCGGCTGGCACCCACATGGAAATCATCCAGTCCCTCGCCGGTATCCTCATGGTAGGATCCGCCCTCCTCCAGGGTCTTCTTGTACCATTTGTTGATGATGGGATAGTCCACGCGTTTCAGCCAGCAATCCATGCCGCTGGAAAGGGTACCGCCAGGGGTCCCGTCAACGACCATCTGTTCTGCAGTGGGTCCGTATGTGCGGAAGGCAACCCGGTCATTCTCCCAGGCATAATCATCGGTACGTTCGGGGATAAACCGGCTGAAAGTGCTGATTCCTGTCACGGGCAGCGAACCGCTGTCAACATCGGTGACCAGATTGTATACCCTGGTTTCATCAGCCTCAAGGTCAGGCTGGAAAAGCAGGTAATCCAGTTCACCGTCCCTGTCCTCATCAATGACCTGGGAAATAAGATATGCTCCTGAACGGGCATCCTGGACGAAAAACCTTGAAAACTCCTCGCAGGTGATATTGCCCAGGTCCGACCTCCGTACGGATACTGTCTCACCCTTCCGAGGTACCTGGAGTCCATTGGTGACCGATATTCTATACTGCGGTTTGTCCTTATTGCAGCCCGGTAAGAGCAGCATTGAAATAAGCAATAATGAGATACTGTTCAAATTTTTCATATTGGATAGGTTTAGGTTGGTTTATTCCTCATTGGACGGTTTGCCCAGGGTGGCCAGTATCCCGCCATCCACATACATTACATGGCCATTCACAAAATCGGAAGCCCTTGATGCCAGGAAAATGGCGGCTCCCTGGAGTTCTTCCGGCTGTCCCCATCGTCCAGCCGGCGTACGGTTGATGATAAATTCATTAAAGGGATGTCCACCCACGCGAATGGCCTCGGTCTGGGCTGTCGCATAGTAACCCGGACCGATCCCGTTTGCCTGGATATTGTATTTGGCCAGTTCGGTGGCCAGGTTCCGTGTCAGCATTTTGAGTCCCCCTTTAGCCGCAGCATAGGCACTTACCGTATTCCGTCCCAATTCACTCATCATGGAGCACATATTGATGATTTTACCGCCCTGACCGCGGGCCACCATTTTCTCTGCCACGTATCTCGACATGATAAAGGGACCGCTCAGGTCCACATCGATCACCTCCCTGAAATCCTTTGCTTCCATTTCAAGGAAAGGGATGCGCTTGATGATCCCGGCATTGTTCACCAGGATATCAATCGGTGCAACTTCTTCTTCAATGGTCTGAATGGCGGATTTTACCGCTTCCTCATCCGTGACATCAAATAAATAACCGGCTGCATCAATGCCGTCAGCCTCGTATTCAGCCACCGCCTTTTCAAGTTTGTCCGCGAAGATATCATTGATTACGATCCTGGCCCCGGCACCTGCCAGTCCCTTGGCAATGGCCATGCCCAGTCCGTGTGTTGCCCCCGTGACAAGGGCTGTTTTTCCAGATAGATCAAAAAGTTCCTGTATCATTTTTTCGGGTTTTGGTTTGTATGAATAGATTTCGCTTTTACCGAAGTTCTGTCGGCTGTGTTACATCCATATCCCCATAATCCAGGTTCTCTCCGGCCATCCCCCACACAAAAACATAATTGGAGGTGCCGGCCGCACTGTGGAGGGACCAGGAAGGTGAGAGTACTGCCTGTTCGTTCTGCATCCAGATATGCCGGGTTTCCTGCGGCTGTCCCATGAAATGACATACCGCCTGATCATCAGGCACTTCGAAATAGAAATAGGCTTCCATCCTTCGGTTATGGGTATGGACAGGCATGGTGTTCCAGACGCTTCCTGCCTGTAGTTCTGTCATACCCATCTGCAACTGGCAGGTTTCCACGATGCTGTTCACGAGCAGCTTGTTGATCTTCCTTGCATTGGAGGACTCCAGGGCTCCCAGTTCTACTACTTCTGCATCCGCCAGGGTAACCAGTTTGTTTGGGAATTTTTTATGTGCGGGCGCTGAATTGATATAGCATTTGGCCGGTGTTTTGGTATCGGATGATTCAAAGACCACATGACCGGTTTCCTTCCCGAGATAGAGGGCTTCCTTGTATCCCAGTTCATAGGACTCACCATCAGCCACAATGATTCCCTTGCCGCCCACGTTAATGATCCCCATTTCGCGCCGGGCCAGGAAACTATCTGCTTTCAGGCTGTCAAAGCTCTTCAGTTCCAGTTTTTTATCTACCGGATGAGCTCCGCCAATGATGTAGCGGTCATAAAGGGAATAAGTCAGACAGATCTCGTCCCTGACAAAAACATCTTCCACCAGGAATTCTTTGCGGATACGATCTGTATCGTATTTTTTAAAATCTTCCGGGTGCACTGCATACCTTTCATTGAATTTCATAAGCTTGATTTTTTAGGGTTGAATTTCTAATAATGAGTTCTGGTTTGATGATTACTTCTTTGTTCATGTTGCCTGCGCCACCATGATCAATGCTTTCGAACAATAAAAGGGCTGCCGACTTCCCGATCTCGGAGCTGTGCTGTTCAACCGTTGTCAACTTTACCAGCTCGGTGAATGGTTCATTGGCAAAGCCGGCCACTCCCATCTCATCGGGCACAGACACCTGCCTCTCCTGGAGGCATAGCATGGCGCCCAGGGCAGAAAAGTCACTGGCCGAGAAAATGGCATCCACTCCAGCGCCAGTCGCCAAGAGGTGCTCTGTCTGCCGGAAACCCGCTTCTTTGGTGATCACATTTTCTTTAACCTGTTCCGCGCTGACCGGAAAACCATGATCCTCCAAAGCTTTTATAAAGCCCTCCTTCCTTTCATGATAGATATTGATATCCGAAGGTCCTGCAAAATGAACAATCCTAACGTATCCCATATTGATGAGATGTTCTGTAACAGCATATGCACCGTGGAAATTGTCATTCAATACCCTGTTTGTATTCATGTCTGTAAAGACCCGGTCAAACATCACGAATGGAACATTACGATGGGCTATCTCCCGGTGAAAACCCGGCACTATTGTTTCCTTGGACAGGGACATTATGATCCCTGCCACATTGTTCCCCAGCAAGGTTTTGATATTTTCCTCCTCAATGTCCGCTGCCTCATTGGACTGGCAGATGATGACACTGAATCCTTTCTGCCTGGCCACTGTTTCAATCCCGTGAATGACATTGGAGAAGAAGACCCTGTTGATCCGCGGTACGATCAAACCGATGACATTGCTGCCTCCCTGCCGCAGGTTACGAGCGATGATATTTGGCTCGTATCCCATTTCTCCTGCCTTTTCAATGATCAGCCGGCGCATTTGCTCACTGATAGAAGAATGATTATTCAGTGCGCGTGAAACGGTAGAATAAGTGGTGCCCAGTTCCCTGGCGATATCTTTTATGGTGACTTTCTTATTCATCGCTGTGCAGATGGCAAATATACAAAAAACGCAAACGTTTGCATAAAATCTTTATTGTTGTTAATTTGCGGATCATAAGGACACCCAATGCGTAACCAAAATGAAAGACAGAATCGATATTATCAATAAGATCCGGGACATCCGGATCATGCCTCTTTTTTACCACCCGGACCCGGATATTTCGCTGCATGTCATGCAGGCGGTTTTCGATGGTGGACTGGACCTCATGGAATTTACCAACCGTGGACCGAATGCTTTCAATGTATTTGAAAAACTCTATGCATTCAAGTCAAAAAATTACCCCGGGGCAGCCCTGGGTATTGGAAGTATCGTTGATGCACCTACGGCAGCACAATACATCCAGGCAGGGGTTGATTTTATTGTTTCACCCCTGCTTAACCATGAGGTCATCAGGGTTTGCAACCGGCGCAAGGTCCTGCATATCCCGGGATGCTCGACCCTGAGCGAGATAAGCCAGGCAGAAGAATGGGGGGCTGAACTCGTAAAGGTGTTCCCGGCCGCACAGCTCGGTGGGCCGGCATTCATAAAGGCCATTATGGGACCATGCCCCTGGGCATCCATTGTAGTTACCGGGGGTGTGAAGGCAGACTACGAGAACCTCAAAGCCTGGCACGATGCCGGTGTTGTTGGATTTGGCATAGGGTCCGACCTGATCTCAAAAGACCTTGTCAGTGAGGGCGATTATGCCGGTTTAACCAGGAAAGTCCAGGAACTTGTCGGGATCATCTCAAAACTTGGACAATGATCTGATACCGCTTCACGCTGATTTATACCATACCACGATGAGAAACTTGACCCTTCTGTCAATGTTATTCCTTTTCATTTATGCATCCGGCCAGGATATTGCCAGGGTAAAGCATGATGAAAAATCAGGCACAAACGCCGAAATCTATCCAACCTTCACCTTTGACGGGACCTGGTGCTGGTTCTCAGATCCCCGGGCCGTCTATTTCGAGGGGAAGCATAAACGGACCTATACGGGCTGGATAGACAGGTACGGGGATGTCTGCATCGGATCCTTCGATCATGGCACCGGCCGGATTGACACAAAAGTCATCTATGATGGTCTCCAGCAGGACGACCATGACAATCCCACCATTCTTTTTGATGACGAGGGCAGGCTGCTTGTATTCTTCAACAAGCATGGCGGACCCAATCCCTTGTATTTCAGCAAATCTGAGAATCCGGAGGACATTGGAAGCTGGGGTCCGGTTAAGCGTCTTGCCCTGAACGACACGGATCATTACAGGGATATGTGGGATACCTACACTTATACCAATCCGGTGAGGTTATCTGAAGAGGACGGCAGGATATACCTCTTCTGGAGGGGGATGGACAACAAGCCCAATTATGCCTGTTCGGACGATGACGGAGAGACCTGGACAGAGGGACGGATCTTTATCCTTCCAGAAAGGACATACCCCAACCGGCGTCCTTATCTAAAGGTCTTCTCCAACGGCAGGGATGTCATCCATTTTGCCTTTACCGACGGGCACCCCAGTAATGAGCCACATAACAGTATCTATTATATGTACTACATGGATGGTAGACTGTACCGGGCCAGTGGGGAAAAGATCGGCGACCTGGGTGATGAGATCACACCTCGTATGGCTGACTGCGTTTATGATGCCATCCCCACGGAGGAAAAGGCCTGGATATGGGATGTGGCGGAGAATGAAAGCGGCCACCCGGTGCTTGCCTATGCCAAATTCCCTGATGATTCCAATCATATTTACTGCTATGCATCATGGGATGGAAAACAATGGGTCAACAGGGACCTGGTAAATGCCGGGGGATGGTTCCCTGAAACCATGGAAGGCAAGGCGGAAAGGGAAACTAATTATTCAGGGGGAATGAGCATTGATCATGAAAATACAAATACACTTTATCTGTCAGTGAGGCGCGATTCCATATTTGAAATTGAGAAATGGGTAACAGGCAATGGCGGTAAATCCTGGAAGGCCTCACAAATCACCCGCGGCTCCTCCAAAAACAATATCAGGCCGTTTGCCATAAGGGGTGCCGTAGAGGAAAATCCCGTGCAGGTGCTTTGGATGTGCAATACACGTTATGTGCACTACACGGATTACCAGTCCTCCATCCAGATGGACCTGGCGCCCAAGCCGGTATCAGATGGACTGGACAGGCAGAGCATCCTGGATGTGATGCACAGGGTGGCGGACTGGCAGATCATGAACCCGAGGGGACCGCATCCCCTGGACTGGCACTACGGCGCTTTTTATACGGGGATCTGGGCCCTGTATAAGACTACCGGGGAGGAAAGGTATAAAAATGAGATCTGGAACCTGGGACAAAAACACGACTGGAAGCTCCTCAACGATATTTACCATGCTGACAGGCTCACTATCGCCCAATCATTTGCAGAGCTATACATGGAAGAGAAGGACCCTGACATGCTCGAAAAGATACAGTGGGTCATGGATATGCATGTGGACCGGAGACCGGATGCGGATGTGTCTCATGAACACAATCCGTATCGTGGAGAATGGTGGACATGGTGCGATGCACTTTATATGGCCCCGCCTGCCTTTGTACGGGTCTACAGGGCGACCGGTGAGAAAAAATACCTTGAATATCTTGATGAACACTGGTGGAAGACTTCGGACTATCTCTATTCAAAAGAGGATTCACTTTATTATCGCGATGACAGATTTTTCGATGAACGGACCGAAAACGGGAAAAAGATGTTCTGGGCCCGGGGAAATGGGTGGGTTATTGCAGGCATAGCCAGAACACTCCCATATATTCCCGGAGATTATCCCGCCAGGGACAAGTTTGTTCAACAATTTAAGGAAATGGCAGCCAAACTGTTAAGGATACAGGACGAAGACGGATTGTGGAGGGTCAGCCTGGATGACCCTGAATACCTCGACATGGGTGAGTCCAGTGGCAGTTCCTTTTTTACCTTTGCGCTGGCATGGGGGATCAACAATGGACTGCTTGATCCGGAGATCTACAAGCCTGCAGTGCTGAAGGCATGGCAAAAACTGGTGGATAATATTAATGATCAGGGGAGGCTTGGTTATGTGCAACAGGTCGCGGGTTCCCCCTATCCCTTCTTTGATTACCAGTCGCATGTGTACGCCAGCGGGGCTTTCCTGCTTGCCGGCAGCGAGATATTGAAAATGAACTAGTAAACAGAATCATCCTCATTTTTAAACAATCCTTCACACAGGGTGGAATAGATTATTATTATATTAGCTTATTCATTCTGAATTTTATACCGAATGCCGGATCATACCAAGGCACAAGTTCTGGACCAGATTAATCAAACACCCTTTTTTGTGTTTTTTAATCATAGTGACCTGGATGTCTGTCAAAAGGTAACCAGGGCCTGTTATGATGGAGGGATCCGGATATTTGAATTCACCAACAGGGGTGAGGGCGCGCACAGCGTATTCTCGAAATTGCATCCCTGGATACGCAGTGAATTTCCTGACCTGATATTCGGTGCCGGTACCATTTATAATGCCAGAGATGCTGACCGC
>LJUP01000280.1 GCA_001303955.1 Bacteroides sp. SM23_62
CGCCCTTGATATTTTCTCAACCTTGCTTCCGACATGCCCGACACCTATGATGCCTATGGATCTGTCTTTCAGATCAATTCCATCCTGTTTGGCGATATTGAGCAATACGGAGAGGATGTATTGTGCTACAGAGGATGCGTTGCAACCAGGCGCGTTGGTCCATGTAATCCCCTGCCGGGCACAATATTCCGTATCAATATGATCATATCCTATGGTGGCCGTAGCAATGAATTTCACGCCTGAACCATCCAGAAGAGAAGCATCACAAAAGGTGCGTGTCCGGGTGATCAGCGCATCCCCCTCCCGGACATGCTCAGACGATATATCCCTGCCCGGCAGGTATACCAGATCGGCCACCTCATCCAGTACGCCTTTTAAAAAGGGTATTTTATTATCTGCTATTATGCTAATCTTCAAACCTTCCTTCATATGCCCAGAGTCCCAATGCAGGGTTGGAAATAAAAAATACCTGCTCGCCATCGGGCATGGTATTATAGCCGTCCCTCAACTGCCGGGGATCGTATTTTTGCATCATTGCCTCCAGGTCTCCATATCCGAAACCTACACCTTCAATCTCTTCCTGGCTGAGCCTGCCCGGACAATAGGTGATCCGGAAACGGTTTTCCGAAGATCCGTGGATCAGGTGAGCCGCTGCGCTGAGGTTATTCCTCAGGTCATCATTGTTTTCCACGAATTCGAGGATTTCGGGACTGGTACGGTAGCCGTATTTCCGGATCAGCAGATCGATGGCCCGGTCCTCCCCGAATTCCTTAACGCCGGGTCCAAGTACAATCAGTTCCCCCTCATCGGCCAGGGCCATGCGTGAGCGGTAAATGCTTTTATTCCCCAGCCAGGTACTTTTGAATTCATCCGGATCCAGGTAAACAACTACTTTATCAAGGGGCTTTGAGAGCATTTCAAAGTTTACCTTGAGGGATAATTCACTGGCCTTTTCGAAACACTGCTCATCATCACCGATGAATAATCCCCTTACCTTCAGGTTGCGGTCTGGATCCGGACTGACAACGGTCTGCACATAAATGATGGGCAGGTCATCTGCAAACTCCCCGGAAGCATAGTTGAGTACCCGCCTGACCGGCGTATCTGAACGGCCCATGATTCTTTCCATCCCGTATACGGCCCCCAGGAAATGGCTCTTGTTGATACCTTCGGGACCGCCGGTACCGACAAATATATTTTTGTTATAATTGGCCATCCCGATCACCTCATGGGGTACCACCTGCCCTACGGAAAGGATCAGCTCATACCCCCCTTCGGTCAGCAACCGGTTGATTTGGGCCGGCCAGCCGTAGGAGACCCTTCCGCCGGAAACTTCGGTAAGGAATTCACCGGGGACTTCCCCCAGGGTGACAATATCTTCACGCCAGTTATGCACCCTGAACTTATCTGCAGGCACGCCCCTGAACATCTCATCAATTTCCCCGGGACTCATGGGGGCATGTGTTCCAAGGGCGGGCAGGATATCCGTCAGCTGGTTCCCGAAGTATTTATCAGTGAGATGGACAAGCGGTCCTGCAAATGAGTGCACGCGGGTGAAATCCGGAGGAATGGCCAAAACCCGGCCCCTGATACCCAGTTTGTCCAGGGCTGTTACGAGTCCTTCTTCCAGTCCCGCGATGCCAAGATCATCACATTCCGATCCTCTTTCGAAGTATATCATTTTTGATAGATTTTATACGCCTCCGAATGCGCTGTAGCCACCATCTACCGGAACCACAATGCCGGTAACAAAGCGGGACAGGTCCGAAAGCAGGTAAAGTACTGTCCCCTGCAATTCCTCGACCTCACCATATCTTCCCATGGGGGTATTGGCAATGATCTTTTCACCCCTCGGTGTCATTCTCCCTGTTTTCTCATCCACCAGCAGGAACCTGTTCTGTTCGGTGAGGAAAAAACCGGGGGCAATGGCATTGACCCTTACACCTGTTTTGGCCAGGTGAACTGCCAGCCATTCAGTGAAATTGTTCACGGCTGCTTTGGCTGCCGAGTATGCCGGTACCTTCGTCAGCGGCTTGTAGGATGTCATGGAGGAGATATTCAGGATGGCACCCGAGCCATCCTCGACCATGTCTTTGGCCAGGACCATGGAGGTCAGCAGGGTGCCCTTGAAATTCAGGTCAAAAACCCAGTCAAATCCTTCGAGTCCAAGCCCAAAAAAGGTACTTTCCCAATCTTTCTTACTGCCTTCATCCATCTCTTCCGCCTTGGTGGTTGCTTTCGGGGAGTTTCCCCCCGCCCCGTTGATCAGGTATTGGATCCGTCCGAATTCAGCATGTATCCTGTCCCTTGCCGCTTCGAGTGATGCCCGGTCCAGTACATCTGCCTTGAGTCCCAATACCTTCCCTTCAGTTTTTGACCTGACCTCTTCGGCCACTTTCCCGGCGAGTTCTGCATTGATATCCAGGATGGCCGTCTTCATCCCCACAGCCGCCAGTCCCTCGACAATGGACGAACCGATGACACCGGCACCACCTGTAATCACACATGTCCTGCCGGCCAATTCAGAAAAATCTGCTTTTTTCATAGCATAAGATTTAAACCTGGTAGAAGCATAGATTCTCCCTGCAAATGATATCTATGGAAATCAGCTGTTCAGGCGATGGTTCTTTATTCATTTTCAGTGTGTTAAACACTGTCACAAGTGCTTTGTAACCCTGTTCATGAGGTTTTTGGCTGATTAAAAAATCTATGACCCCGTTGTTGAGGTATTTAATGTTGGGATTGATCAGGTCATATCCTACAAGGCTGATTTTTTGCCTTGACGTATGCTGGAGGTATTTTGCTACCTGGTAAACCCTGGAATTGGTAACGAAAATGCCTGCAATCCTGGCATATCTTTGAAATGTTTCCGTAAGGGCCCTTTTGATATATGGGTAAGAATCCTTGGCCAGGGAAAGAGGGATGATCTCAACATCCTGCGATTTACTGCTATTCTCCCAGTACTCACGGAACCCTTCCTCACGTCTGAGTATATGACTGTAATTATCCTTGTCCATGGCGATACTTACCACAAGAATCCTGGAATCCCCCCGTACGGCAAAATCTATCAGCTGTGCAGCCACCCTGCCGCTGGACCTGGAATCCTGACCCACATATGACAATTGTCCGGGATGGTTAATGTTATCATTTACAGAGATAAAGGGGATACCTGACTTTTCACACCTGTTGAAGAAGTCAATCGTTTCCTGGAAATATACGGGTGCTGCTATCACTGCGTCCGGAATATAGCTCAGCACTTTACCCGCCTTTTCGATAAAATCCTGCTTACGGAATTGATCATAGAGAAACTCCCTGACCTCGATCTTGAAATGATCAAGCTCCGAACAGGCGTCATATATACCGGATAAAGGCTTTTTCCAGAACCAGTTTTCAGGTGTATGGAAGGGGATCAGGACAGCTACCTTCAAAGGATTTCTGGAGGCCAGTGTGCGGGCCAGAATGTCCGGCTCATAATGCAGTTCTTTCAGGATACCGATCACCCGTTTACGGGTCTTGTCCGACACCTCTCCCCGGTTGTGTATTACCCTGTCGACGGTCCCGGCTGAAACCCCTGCCCGATTTGCAATATCTTTGATCCTGACTTTCAATTCTTTGCTCAAATACCATCCAGCCTGGCCCGGCTGTGCTGGAAAAGTTTTTGGTCATCTGTTAGACAAATGTAAAAAAAAATTTGTAATTTCGTGTGCGCACACGGAAAAAACGATAATACGATCATTTAAAATGGAAATAGGAAAGTACTCTTTTGGCATAGGTGACCGATTTGGACACCAGGGAAAAGCACAGTTAAGTGCCTTAATGAAAGCAAAGGAAGCCGGGATTGATATCGTTCCGGTCTGGAACAAATCCAACCGGGAACATGGCATCGTGGGAACCTCCCCGGAAGATGTCAGGAAAGAAGCTGATGAATCGGTCAGCAGCCTGGGCTGGACCGGGGAATATTATGTGGATGCAGATCATATTAATCTGTCAAATGTTGATCCCTATATCGAGCATTCAGACTTTTTCACCATTGATGTGGCTGATTATATATCAGCACCGGCTGATCCAAATCAAAAGAACTTATTTTTGGAACAAAACAAAAAGTACATCGGTCAGTTGCGTATACCCGGTATCAGAAAGACATACCCTATCACTGAAGAGCTGTTATCTGAGATCGCCGATAAATATCTCTACGCCACACAGAAAGCAGCAGAGATCTACCGGCACATCGCCGGTAGAAAGGGGGCAGGTAAATTCATCCCCGAGGTATCCATGGATGAGGTAGCGGAACCTCAATCACCCGTTGAATTATTCTTTATTCTCGGTGCACTTGCCAGAGAAAAACTTCCCCTGAAGACCATCGCCCCCAAGTTCACCGGCAGGTTCAATAAGGGTGTTGATTACCAAGGTGATCCCAAGCAGTTCGAACAGGAATTTGAAGAGGACCTGCTCGTAATCGACCTTGCCATCAAGGTATTCGGATTGCCTGAAAACCTTAAACTGAGTGTCCATTCAGGCAGTGACAAGTTCAGCATTTACCCTGTCATCGGCAGGCTCATCAAGAAATATGACAAAGGCATTCATGTAAAGACGGCCGGTACCACATGGCTGGAAGAAATAATCGGACTGGCTGCGGCAGGAGGCGAAGCATTGGCGCTGGCCAGGAAGATCTACCGTACCGCGTTCGAGAAGCAGGAAGCACTGTGTGCTCCCTACGCGGCCGTAATTGATATCCATCCCGAGGCACTCCCCTCCCCCGATGCTGTGGATGGATGGAACAGTACCAAATTTGCGGATACACTAAGACATATCCCCGGTCATCCGGACTATAACGCTGACTTCAGACAACTGATACATGTAGGCTATAAAGTAGCTTCAGAGCTGGGTGATGAATATTACAGAAATCTTGAAAAAAATGCTGAAATAATTGGTCAGAATGTAGAGGAAAATATCTTTGAAAGACATATCAAAAGGCTTTTCAATCTGTAAAACTGAATCAATCATACATCCTATGAAAAAATTCCTCGATGAGTATTTCCTGCTGGAGACCAAAACGGCAGAGATCCTTTACCATGAGCATGCCAAAGACATGCCCATCATCGACTACCATTGCCACCTTCCCCCGGATGAAATTGCCCAGGACAAGCAATTTGAGAACCTGACACAGATCTGGTTAAAGGGAGATCATTATAAATGGCGGGCCATGCGTGCCAACGGGATCCCGGAAAAGTTCATTACCGGAGCGGCCAGCGACAGTGAGAAATTCCAGAAATGGGCAGAAACCGTACCATACACCCTGCGCAATCCGCTATATCACTGGACACACCTGGAACTGAGAAAGCCCTTCGGGATCACAAAGATACTCAATGGGGATTCGGCAGCAGAGATCTATGAACAGGCAGGTTGGATGCTGAACACGGCAGATTTCAGCACCCGGAATATGCTCCGGAAAATGAATGTTGAGGTGGTCTGTACGACCGATGACCCGGCGGACAGCCTGGAACATCATAAAAAGGTCAGGAGGGACGGATTCGAGATAAAAATGCTGCCGGCATGGCGGCCTGACAGGGCCATGGCCGTCGAGAATACCGATAAGTACAATGTATACCTGGCCAGTTTGGCGGAAGTTTCCGATACCGACATTAATTCTTTTGAGAAGCTGCTTGAAGCCCTTCGGAAGCGGCATGATTTTTTCCATGATAACGGGTGCCGGCTGTCCGATCATGGTATTGAGACCATCTATGCCGCTGAATATAACCAGAAAGACCTGGAACAGATATTCGGAAAGGTGCGTTCGGGCAAAAAACTCGCGGAAGATGAGATCCTTAAGTTCAAATCCGGCATGCTTATCATCTTTGCCATGATGGATCATGACAAGGGCTGGACCCAGCAATTCCATATCGGTGCCATCAGGAACAACAATTCGCGCATGCTCAAACTTCTCGGTCCCGATACAGGCTACGATTCCATTGGTGATTTCGAGGTGGCACGTCCCATGTCAAAATTCCTTGACAGGCTGGAGCAGATGGAAAAGCTGACCAGGACCATAGTCTATAACCTGAATCCAAGGGATAACGAACTCATTGCCACCATGTTGTATAATTTCAATGACGGATCCACTCCGGGGAAAATGCAGTTCGGGTCCGGTTGGTGGTTCCTGGATCAGAAGATGGGCATGGAGAAACAGATGAACGATCTGTCACTCCTGGGATTGTTGAGCCACTTCGTGGGAATGTTGACAGATTCACGGAGTTTCCTTTCCTATCCGCGCCATGAATATTTCAGGAGGATCCTGTGTAACCTGCTTGGCCATGATGTTGAAAACGGATTGATCCCGGATGATATGGACCTGATTGGTAAAATGGTCGAGAACATTTGTTATTTCAATGCACGGAATTATTTTGGATTCTACGCAGATTAGTCCCAGATAAATGTACAGACAGCTCCGAAATCTGGCTATTGCGATGCTTTGCACTGTCTCTTCAGGGATTGTAGAGGCTGTTCCCGTTGATCTTAAATCAGTAACTATCAGGGAATCCAATACCACCATCCGTATTGACGGGGTACTGGATGAACAGGCATGGCTGCATGCCGAAGCTGCCGCTGATTTTTTCCAGCGGTTTCCGGCAGATACATCTGATGCCCTGACACGTACAGAGGTTAAACTTACCTATGATCAGGATTTCTTTTACGTTGGTGCGGTTTGTTACGATCATGTAGATGGAGATTACGTGGTTTCATCCCTTAGAAGGGATTTTGAAGGACCGGGCAATGACGCGTTGAATATCATTATCGATCCATTCAGCGATCTGACCAATGGATTTCTTTTTGGCATAACCCCCTATGGGGTACAGCGCGAATCCCTTATTATCAATGGCGGGAGCGACCACCACGACGAAAATGTTTCATGGGACAACAAATGGTTCTCAAAGGTTACCAGGTATGAAGATCACTGGGTGGCAGAAATAGCCATCCCCTTTAAAACCCTCAGGTATAAAAAAGGCATTGAAACCTGGCGTGTAAATTTTATTCGGATCGATTACAAGCAGAATGAATACTCAAACTGGAACTGGATCCCGCGGAATTTCAGCGCGACCTCCCTGGCCCACACCGGGGAGCTCCAATGGGATCACCCCCTGCATGAATCCAAAAGCAATATTTCCATCATTCCCTACGCGAAGGCCGGGGGAACCAAAAACTACGAAGAAGATACGCCGGGGAGATTGATCAGGGGACTTGGAACCGATGCGAAAGTTGGATTCACCTCATCCCTCAACCTGGATCTGACCGTAAATCCCGATTTCTCCCAGGTAGAAGTAGACCAGCAGGTAACTGACCTCGACCGGTTCGAGATCTACTACCCGGAAAAAAGGCAATTTTTCCTGGAAAACGGCGATTTATTCGCTGATTTTGGAAGCAGGTCACTCCGTCCGTTTTTTTCCCGGCGGATTGGGATAGCAAGGGATACAAATACCGGACAAAACCTTGAAAATCCCATCTATTTTGGGGCACGCCTGAGTGGCAGGATCAATAAGGACTGGCGGATCGGGGCCATGACCATGCAGGCAGCCGATGAAAAAGAAATTAGTTTACCCAGTATCAATTATGCCGTGGCAGCAGTTCAACGCCGTGTTTTTGCACGCTCCAATATAGCGGCCATTTTTGTAAACAAACAGCCTATAGAGTTGCTGAGTCCCGAGGCAGATTCAGCTGAGTTGAAAAACTGGAACAGGGTAGCGGGAATTGATTTCAACCTTGCTTCACTGGACAGCAGATGGTCAGGTAAGATTTTTTACCATCACTCCTTTGGTCCAGATGCCGGAAAATCTCCATTTTCACACG
>LJUP01000281.1 GCA_001303955.1 Bacteroides sp. SM23_62
TTCCTGCTGAGAGCCCTGTCATGTATTCGCTGGTAAATATCAGGTACCTGTTCAGGGATATCCAGTTTATATACCACCAGGTCAACCTCCTTCACAAACCCGTTGTTCTCAATGAATCCAGGAAGGTAGGGGAAATTGCAATTGGTAGCGATGACATTGGGCTCATCAAAGCCTTCCACGAGGAGTCCCTGGGGATCCTTGTCTGAAAATCCCAGGGGACCCACCAGTTTTACCATCCCCCTTTTCCCGGCCCATTCTTCGACTGCCCGGAGCAGGGCTGTGGCTACTTCGGGATCATCCCAGCATTCCAGGAAGCTGAACCTGGCGTGGGCTTCCCCGTGAGATTCATTGTACCTTTTATTGATGATCCCCATGATCCTGCCTGCCGGCCGGTCATCCTTGTAAGCCAGGAGCATGATGGTATCAGCATAATGGAAGGATTTGTTTTTTTTGGGATTGAAATAGCCCCTTTCGTCCATATAAATGGGGGGGACCCAGTTGGAATGACCTTTGTGGATCTTGGCAGGAAGGTGAATAAACAGCCTATTCTGTTTCCGGCCCAGGACCTCTTGAATTTCTACTGCCATAAAAAAACCTTACTGCAGCTGGCGTGGCTTGATTTGGTAACGGGTTGAAAAATAGCAATTTTTTCGATATCCTTAAGCATTTTGATGTGTCAGGTACTCACCGGTGGTTGCTGCATATTATTCCAGTTTAACTCCTTGACCCCCTTAATATTTTGCTGTAATTTTATATAAGGCCATGAAAAGAATCTACTTATTATTATTTATTGCCACTCTATCATTAAACCTGTTCTGCCAGCAGGATAGTATAATCGTATGCGATTCAACGTATTCCTATAATTGGGTTGCAGCAGCCAATGACTGGACAGCATCTGATCGTACACTGTATTCTTATGATGCCAATGGGAACAGAATTGAGGAAGTTCGCTTCAAGAGTAATACAAAAACCGGTGAATGGATGAAAGATGGGGGGTGCCGTTATGCATATGATATCGATGGGAATCAAATAGAAGAAATCTGTTATGGATGGTATGTATTCGCATTAAACTGGGGTTGGAGATTCCGTCGAACCGTGAAATATGATGCCAAAGGGAACCTGTTAGAAAGGATTCGTTATGGGTGGGATTCAGAAACCAGTAAGTGGATTAGATATGAGGGTCAATATTATGCCTATGACCATAATGGGAACGAAATTGAGCAAATCAGGTATGAAGGGGATAGAGTAAGGGATGAATGGATTTGGGGCTGGCGTCAGACCGTTACATTTGATGCCAATGGGCGATTGGATGAAGTTTTTACATACGAGTGGGATACTGAAACCAATGAATGGGCAGTGTCAGGGCATTACTGGGAGGAATATGATGACGATGGTAATCTCACTGAACGTATTTCTTACAGCTGGGATTCAGTAAGCGGCGACTGGATTGGAAACTGGCGCCATACCGGAACATTTGATCCCGACGGAAATCTAATAGAGTCATACTATTATGGTTGGGATTCAGTAGCAACTGACTGGGTGTGGACTTCACGTCACATCCTTATATATGATACGAACGGGAAAAGGACGGAGTATTTATACTATTATAATTGGGATCCTGAAACCAATGAATGGTTGAATCGTATGCTTTACACCTATGCCTATGATACCATTGGGAATCAGACGGAGGAAGTCCAGTTTAGATGGGATTCAACCAGCAATGACTGGACCGGATTTCAACGTTATATATATGCATATGACTCTGGTGGGAACAGGACTGACTACGCCTACTTTACATGGGATTCAACCAGCAATGACTGGGCCGGACTTCACCGTTTTACCCTTGTATATGACGCCGATGGGAATGAAACTGAGTACGCCTACTTTACATGGGATACAGCGGCCAATGATTGGGCAGGGGTAGATCGTTTTGTCAGGGCATATAATGTCTATGGGGATAAAACTGAGGAGATCTCGTATCAATGGAATTCGGCTGCTGATGGTTGGATTGGAAATAGCCGTCAAACCATTTTGTACGATGCCAATAGGAATAAATTGGAGGATATTTTATATGATTGGAGTTCAGCTGCCAATAACTGGGTTTATAATTCAAAAACAGTATTCTATTGGTCAGAATTAACAACTTCTATCTCCAACAATATTATTGACCATAATTACATTGTCTATCCTAATCCCTTTACAGATTACACCACAATCAAACTATCTGATACTGTCCAAACCGGGAAAATTGAATTGATTGACATTCATGGCAGGATTGTAAGAACCATCGATAATGTCAATAGTAATTCTGTAACGATTCACAGAGAAAATTTACCTAGTGGCATTTACTTTATCAGAGTCCATTCTGATAAAAATTATGTTAAGAAGGTAATAATCAGGTAATTTTTATTTCATATGACTCGGTTGCAGAACTGGGGGCTTAATTTGTGATCCGGCCAGGATTATCTCCTCATTTTATAACATCCTGGGAAGAGATATGTTAGCAAATGGATTTTATCAAATTTTGTTACATTTGTTGTCTTTGAGTATTCCCAAATTTCCTATTTCATGGAAAAAGTTCATGATTTTCTTGTCTACCTGGATGGTTTCATCGGGGGGCACGTCTGGTTTATCATTTTGCTTCTTGGAACCGGTATCTTTTTCACCATCTACCTGAAATTTCCGCAATTCCGTTATTTCCGCCATGCCGTCAAGGTGGTCCGCGGAAAATTTGATAAAAAGGATGATGTCGGGGATGCGTCTCATTTCCAGGCATTGTCAACCGCACTTTCCGGTACGGTAGGTACAGGTAACATAGCCGGGGTGGCCCTGGCCATTCATCTCGGGGGACCGGCAGCCTTGTTCTGGATGCTGATCACTGCCATGTTAGGTATGTGTACCAAATTTGTGGAGGTCACCATCTCGCATAAATACCGGGACATCCTCCCGGATGGCAGCATCTCCGGGGGCCCCATGTATTATATGAAAAAACGCCTGAATATCAAGACCCGGAGCGGGAAGATCATCCGGATCGGCACCTGGCTGGGTGCTTTCTTTGCCGTTGCCACCATACTTTCGTCATTCGGCACGGGCAGCCTTCCCCAGATCAACAGTATTTCCACTTCCATGTTCCGTACCTTCAGTATCGATGAAAAGATCACCGGGGCGATTCTTGCGGTTCTTCTGGGACTGGTAATCATTGGCGGGATCAAGCGGATTGCCAAGGTGACCTCCAAACTGGTGCCTGCCATGGCTATCATTTACTTCGTTGGTGCCCTGCTGGTGATAGGCACCAACTATCAGAACATTATCCCATCCCTGATCTCCATTTTCAGTGATGCATTTACGGGTACAGCTGCCGTGGGCGGATTCCTGGGGGCAAGTTTTGCCTTCGCCGTCAACCGGGGGGTGAACAGGGGATTGTTCTCCAATGAAGCGGGACAGGGTTCCGCGCCCATCGCACACTCGGCGGCAAGGGCCCATGAGCCGGTAAGCGAGGGACTGGTAGCCATTCTGGAGCCCTTCATCGATACCATCATTATCTGTTCCCTTACGGGACTTGTTTTACTGACTTCGGGTGTCTGGAATGAGAAAATTCACAACCAGTTCCAGCAAACGGACACGGTGTTCCTGGAGGGGACCTTTAATGATTCGGATCCCGAAGATAAATTGCAACTAATTGATTATCTGAATAATGGGGAAGACGGAATACTTCACAACGGATCTGTCAGGATTGAAAGCGGTGTCATTGTTTCTGATGTGACCCTGATGAATGCACGTTCGGTTGCCGAGAACGTACGCATCTATAAAAATGGCGAATTGTATTCCGGAGATCTAATGATAGAAGGAGGGAAATTGCAGGACGAGCTGGGTGAATACATGGTGCAGGGGGAATCACTCATGCACAGTGCACCGCTTACCACCGAGGCATTCACCAGGAGCGTGATGCGGGGCTGGGGCAAATACATTGTCTCTATCGGCCTGCTGTTGTTTGCCTTCTCCACGGCCATTTCCTGGTCCTACTACGGGGACCGGGCCGTCACCTACCTGTTCGGCAGCAGGTATGTGATCGTTTACCGTCTGGTATATGTGGTGGCCTTCTTTTTCGCCGCATTCACGGACACCACCATTGTCTGGGCGGTATCTTACATCACCATAGTCGTCATGGCTGTTCCGAACCTTGTAGGGATCCTGATTTTGAGTCCCGAGATAAAAAGGACCATCAAAAAGTACTGGGTGGATTTCCGCCAGGAATGGCCCGGTGTCAGGCTTCCCGAGTAGCAGTGCAGGTCATATGGATGCCGGGACTTCCGGATAGTTACATTTTCTCCAGCAGGACAATGTTCTCTACATGAAAGGTTTGCGGGAACATGTCGAAGGGCTGGATCTCCAGGATCCTGTATTGCCCGCTCAGCAATTGCAGGTCGCGTGCCTGGGTTGAAGGATTGCAGCTGACATACACGATCCTGGCCGGTGATATTTCGAGAATAACATCCACCACATCCTTGTGCATCCCTGCCCTGGGAGGATCTGTAATCAGTACATCGGGCTTGCCATGCATCCGGACAAATTCCACTGTCAGTATATCTTTGATATCACCGCTGAAAAACAGTGCATTATCAATGCCGTTCAGTTCCGCATTAACCCTGGCATCCCCGATGGCTTCGTCGATGTATTCGATACCGACCACTTTCCCCGCCTGCCTGGCCAAAAACAGGCCTATCGTGCCGGTCCCCGCATAAAGATCATAAACCACTTCCCCGCCTGTCAGTCCCGCCATATCCCTCACCGTCCGGTAAAGCTCAAGTGCCTGGGCGGTATTTGTCTGGAAGAATGATTTCGGACCGATCTTGAATTGCAGGTCTTCCAGCTGTTCCATGATATGGTCCCTGCCTGCATGCAGCATGATCTCCTGGTCAAAAATGGAATCGTTGGCCTTCCGGTTAATGCAATACATCAGGGATGTTATTTCCGGGAATCTCATTTGAAGATGATCCAGCAGCAGGTTTCTTTGTGCCTCATCATCCTCGGAAAAAGCCACCAGGACCATCCATTCTCCCTTCATGGTATTGCGGATGACCAGGGTTCTCAGCAAGCCGCCACCATTTCTCAGGTCATAGAAGGTGAGTCCATGAGCCCTCGCATAATCCCTGATCCCTTGGCGGATTGCATCGGAAAGACTGGGTTGCAGGTGGCATTCATGAAGGTCGATCACCTTGTCAAACATGCCCGGCACATGAAACCCGAGCCCGTTCCTGTCGGAAAAGTCATCACCCGAATTGATTTCTTCCGCTGAAAGCCAGCGCCTGTTGGAAAAGGTAAATTCCAGTTTGTTCCGGTAGTATTTTTCATTGGCGGATGCCCTGATGGTATTCACGGGCGGGAATTCCAGCCGGCCTATCCGTTTCAGGTTTTCGATGACCTCCTGCTGTTTGTAATGCAGCTGGTCGGCATACTTCAGATCCTGCCACCGGCACCCGCCGCATTTCCCGAAATGCTGGCAGAAGGGTTCTGTTCTCCGTGTTGATTGCTTATGAAACCTGACCACTCTCCCTTCCTGGTATGATTTTCGCCTGCGGGTGATCTGGACATCCACAACATCCCCCGGCAATCCGTTCGTCACGAAGGTCACAAAGTTATCGATACGGGCTATGGCTTTGCCACGGGCACCGATATCCGTGATCTCAACCTGCTCAATCAGTGGCAGCTTTTTTCGTCCCAATCCACAGTGTTTTATTCGGTGATTACCAGCCTGGACAGGATCTTTTCCATTTCTGTAAATGCCGATTTCATAGTCGACCTCACATTCCTGTTCATCCCCTTGGACATCAGTTTTGAGTTCATCCGTGAAATATAGGTCCTGCCATCTGTTTTCACATAAACGGCAACCCGGCAGGGCATCATGCTGGAGACAATCCTTTCTTCATCGCCCTGGAGAATGTTGACGGCATGATCTGGATTGCAGAGTGCAAAAACCTTTACCTCGTTTACATCATGGCCAGCCTTTTCCATGCTTTTTTGAAGGTCATGCACGGCGGGAACAGACCAGCCTTGATCTCTGGCGAGATCCTCCAGGCCGGCAACTGTTTTTTCGAAATCAAACCGGCTTTGATTTTCAAGTATCATCATGGAGGTACCCTGGTAAAAGAGGATCAGTGTGGCAGCTCCAAAACCGGCCACAAGGGAAATGAGGGCAGTTAAAATATACTTTTTCATGGCAGGAATTCTTTATTAGACAGGAGTTTAGTATTTGGTGTGTAAGAAGGGACGAAATTACAGCCTGTGACATCAATAAAATCAAACACCCTGAAGTACTATTGTGTGGGTATTCCGATCAAAGGTACAAATTTTCGTATTTACCCGGGTTGAGAAGTTTTTGCAGAATTGCTTTTCCCATCAAAAAAATTATTTACTTGTACCGGATAACGCTTAACTTATTGAAAATCCTCAGTCATGAAATACCTGAATCACATATTCTGGAATAGGGCACCTCTTTTCTTAACTGCCGTAATGGCATTTATATTGAACGCATGCGGCCCTGATGCTGAAAAAAAAGAGTACGGTGAAATACCAAATTTCATCGTTATATATACCGATGAGATGCAGTTCAGCGATCTCGGATGCTATGGAGGAGCCATACCAACCCCTAATTTCGACAGCTTAGCCTCGGAGGGGATCCTTTTTTCAAATGCATATACCACTGCGTCTATGTGTACACCAAGCAGGTATTCAATAATAACCGGACAATTCCCCGGCCGCTGCAGCGCCCCTTCCTTTGCTCAAGAAAATCCCGCTGACCAACCCTATAATATTGCCTGGAACTCATGGATCACGGCCGACAAAAAAACGCTTCCCAGGGTCCTGAGCGGAAATGGATTCGTAACAGGTATGGCCGGGAAATGGCATATTGGCAGAGTTCCTGAAGAAACAGTGCTGCCGGAATTTCTGCCGGATGAGGCTTTGGATAATCCAGAAACAGAGGCACAACTCGTTGAGCAACAAGCTGTTTATCAGGAATTGGTACAGCGTCTTGGCGGATTTGATGAAGCAGCAAGTGTGGTCTGGGGAAACTATGATGGTCATCGGCTCAAAGCGCTGAACTTCCATAAATTTCCCTGGATGGTGAAAGGCGCTCTGACATTCATTGAGAAACACAGGGAGGGCGACAAGCCTTTCTTTCTCTATTTTGCACCAACTGCGGTTCATGGACCAAATCATGTTGCAGACCTTTTAAAGGATGTTTCCTATACGCCGGGAGGTCGCGACACAACGCTGCCCGGATTGAAGATCGATATCCCGGCATTGCAGGAGCAATTATCTCAAGTTGATCCAAAAACCAGGCACCGGTATGCGGGAATGGCACAAACCGATCATGCAGTAGGCCTCATTCGCAAAAAACTGGCTGAATCAGGTCTTGCAGACAATACTGTTATCATTTATATGGCAGACCACAACATTGAGCCGGGAAAGGCAACATCATATGAGAAGGGTATTCATGTTCCAATGATTATATACTGGCCTGGTCGAACATCAGGTAGTACCAGCAAGGCACTTGTTCAGAATACCGATATTTATCCTACCATTCTTGAGGCTGCCGGAATTGAATTACCCAAAGATCATATGCTGGATGGGGTGAGTATGCTGCCCATTATTTCAGATCCGGACCAGTCAACCAGGGATTTCGTTTTTTCTGAAAATGGTTATACCCGCTCGGTAAGCGATGGGACCTATAAATATATCGCGCTTAGATATCCTGAAATGTTGATCGAAAAAATGGAATCAGGTGACATTGATTATGTACCCAGTTATGTAAGGGTGTGGCCCCAGGCGCATTCAGCCA
>LJUP01000282.1 GCA_001303955.1 Bacteroides sp. SM23_62
ATCGACAAATGACTTCAGGTCTCCCGAAGCTGAATTCAGGACCGTATTGATACCGCATTGCATGGCCAGTGCAATCCTATGCCCGTTTATATCTGCTGCCATTACCCTTCCTCCCTGAAGCTGGGCAAGCTGGGCTGCCAGGTTCCCGATAACCCCGAGCCCGGTTACCAGGACATCATCGCCCAGTTCGATCCGGGATTTTCTGAGTGCCGTGATGGCAATCCCGCCCATATGTGCAAATGCTGCCAGCTCAGGGTCCATTCCCTCCGGCAGGGGGATGCATATCCCATGCCAGCGGTCACCTGTGTCGATTTTGAAGTATTCTGCATGTGGACCGAAAGTGAATACCATGTCACCAGGAAACAGATCCCCGGCACCATCTCCCGCATCCATCACCTCACCTACGGATGAGTATCCGGGCGTACCGGGGATGGTGAAGAAGGATTCCATGCCTGCAATACATGCCAGTTCCGTCCCTGCACTGATGTGAGAGAAGCGGTTCCTCACCAAAACCTCCGAGGGTTTGGATAATGTTTCGTCAAAATCGTCCGACACTTCGATGGCCATATTTGGACCGGCGACCAGGATCTTTCTTCTTTTCAGCATTTTTGATCGGGCTCTGATTCGATTTAAAATTACTGGAATAGGCCGCTTCCTGAGTCTGCCATATTATTAAATGAGTCATTTATATTGCCAAATGCCCAATCAAAATATCCTACTCATTAACGAAAATAGCTGACCTGTCTCAACCCGGATCAATATACATTTGGAATATATTCATCAACCCTTCCCGGAATGAAACTCTCCATCAGGGAAAAAATCGGCTACAGCATCGGAGATTTTGCAGGTAGCAGCCTGTGGCAAACAATGGCATTCTTCCTCCCTGTCTTTTATACAGACGTCTTCCTGCTGCCGGCTGCATCCGTCGCTACGCTTTTCATGGTAGTCAGGATATTCGATGCGCTGAACGATCCCATTATGGGTACCATTGCCGACAGGACCCACAGCCGCTGGGGAAAATTCAGGCCTTACCTTCTGTTTGGCTCTGTTCCCCTGGGCATACTTACGGCCCTGATGTTTACCACGCCGGATCTCAGCGATTCCGGAAAGCTTGTATACGCCTACGTGACCTATTTCCTCCTGCTGGTCCTGTATACGATTGTCATGGTGCCCTACAATACCCTGGTCGGTGTCATGACACCTGACCCGGTCGAGCGGACCAGCCTGTCATCCTACAAATTTGTGTTTGCTTATGCAGCGGGACTAATGGTGCAGGCATTGCTCATTCCAATGGTTGAGAAACTGGGACAAGGAAATGAGGCCCAGGGTTACCAGTTGTCGATGACGGGACTGGGAATCATCTGTGTAATCGCATTGCTCATCTCTTTCACAAGTACCAGAGAAAGGGTCAAACCGGATCCCAAGGTCAAAACAAGCCTGAAAAATGATTTGAAGGATATCCTGCAAAACCGGCCATGGCTGATCCTTTTTGGCTGTACAGCCATGCTTTATATCTATATTGGCATCCGGTCGGCTTCGGTGATGTATTATTTTGAATATTTTGTAGGCAAGCGGGAAATGGCGGCCGTATTCATGGTCAGTGGCACCCTAGCCGTTCTGCTGGGAGTGCTTCCGACAAAAATGCTGTCCCAGAAAATTGGAAAAAGGAATCTCTTCCTAACATGTCTTGCTGTCATTGTTATTTCACTGGTCATAAACTATATGGCCGCACCTGAAAACCTGGTACTGATCTTTGCCACCCAGATCACTTTCTCCTTCGCCTCGGGTCCCACCATGCCCCTGCTCTGGTCCATGCTGGCAGATACGGCGGATTATTCAGAATGGAAAAACGGGAGGCGGGCAACGGGACTTATCTACTCGGTTTCAACCTTTGGACAGAAAACCTGTATAGCCATCGGTGCCTCCCTTATGCTGGCCATTATCGGCTATTACGGGTACCAGGCAAATGTGGCACAATCGGCCGAATCACTTCACGGGATCCGGATCTGCATGACCATCGTTCCGGCCATAATCGCCATAGCAGGACTGATATTGCTGATTTTTTACAATCTCACCGACCGCAGACTAAACGATATAGAAGAAGAGCTGAATAAGAGAAGGAAAGCATAATATGAATTTCAAAGACAGATATATGGCATTGCTGTCCGGGGTAATTTTACCGGTGCTGATGAATGCATGCCTCAAGAGCCCGGATAGCTGGCATCTCAGGTCTCCGGACAAGAAGATCATGATATCAGTCAACAAACAGGGCAGTCTTGATAAAATGGATGACAAGCTCTTCTATTCGGTATCCCTGAAAGAAAAAGGGAACCGCCTGGAAGTTATCGAGCCTTCGCCACTGGGTTTGCAGCGGGAAGACGGACGTTTTGTTGAAAACCTCCGGTATCTGTCATCAGAACAAAGGAAGAATGTGGTGGAAAACTACCAGCTTGTTTCGGGAAAACACCTGGATTGCCGCAGTGAATTCAATGAACTGGTGATCCGTTTTCAGAATCGCGCGGGACAAAAAATAAACCTGGTTTTACGTGCCTATGATGACGGGGTGGCATTCAGGTACCAGTTCCCGGGACAGAAAAGCCGTGAAACAAGGATACTCAGGGAACTGACCGGTTTTAACCTTGGGACCGGTCAGGTGTGGGCTCATCCTTACGATACCGTGGCCAGGTGGAACCCCGGTTATGAGACTTATTATGTTGGACCAATGGAGATCGGAACAGAGGCACCCGCTAACAAAAACGGCTGGGCTTTCCCGCTGCTTTTCCATACCCTCGATACCTGGATCATGATCTCCGAATCTGATCTTGACGGGACCTATGGTGCCAGCCATCTGTATTCCGGATGCAATGACGGCCTGTACCGGATAAAATTCGCTGAGCAGGAAGAAGCATTGGGATATTACGAAAATACATCCCATTCAAAAATTCCCTGGGAGATACCCTGGAGATTCATGATCATTGGGAATGAACTGTCGGAAATTGTTGAATCAGATATGGTTACGGACCTGGCCGATCCGTGCAGGCTGGAGAATACCGGCTGGATAAAACCCGGCAGGGCTTCCTGGAGCTGGTGGTCAGAAAGTGACAGTCCCAGGGACTATAACCGCCTCGTGCCTTATATCGATTTTGCAGCGGATATGGGATGGGAATACAGCCTCGTGGATGCCAACTGGAACCGGATGCAAAACGGATCCCTTGAGCAGCTGGCTGAATATGCCAGGGGGAAAGGGGTTGGACTGCTGCTATGGTACAATTCCGGGGGAAAACATAATGAAGTTCCGGAGGAACCGCGTGACCTGATGGATGAAAGAGGGATCCGGAGAAAAGAATTCGAGCGTATCAGCAAAATGGGAATCAAGGGAATCAAGGTGGATTTTTTCCAGTCAGATAAGGAAGAGATTATCAAACAATATCTTGAGATCCTGGAAGACGCAGCTGATTACCAGCTCGTAGTGAATTTTCACGGGTGTACCCTGCCGAGGGGCTGGAGAAGGACCTGGCCGAACCTGCTTACCATGGAAGCTGTCCGCGGTGGTGAGAGTTACAAATTCGACAGGCATTTTCCCCAGGATGCTCCATCTCACCTGGCCATAGTTCCTTTTACACGAAACGTCGTGGGACCATGTGATTATACACCGGGGGGATTCTCCAACAGCACCTACCCCCACCTCACCTCCTATGCATTTGAACTTGCGCTTCCCATCGTCATAGAATCGGGGATCATGCATTATTGCGATACTCCGTGGAAAACCCGGTATCTCCCGGACTATGTGCAGGCACTCCTCAGGAACCTACCGGTATACTGGGATGAAACCAGGTACCTGGCCGGCTATCCCGGGAAGGATGCAGTCATCGCCAGGAGAAAAGGAAAAACATGGTACATCGGTGGCATCAATGGCGAACACCTGGAGAAGGATATTTCCATCGATCTCAGTTCCCTTGTCCCGGAGGGGACCGAACTGGAACTTATAGAGGACGGAAGTGAACCAGCCCTTTTACAGAAAAACAACCTGGTACCCGCGGGGAATACCTTCACCGCTCATTTACAGCCCTATGGCGGATTTGTGGCAACTATAGGCCTGAATGATCAATAAAATTATGTTCCGCATCCCGGATTTTTATAATTTTGATGTATCGGAGACCAATTCCCCTCAGGGATATGAGCAGGGTGAAATTTCAAACCTTATTATGCCTCGCGGTAATTTCATTGGCTGTCGGCGCCCAGGATCCCTACATCCGTTTTCACAAACTGGGACTTGAGGACGGGCTCTCTCACAGTCTGGTTTTGTCTTTTATCGAAGATGATCTTGGATTTCTGTGGTTCGGTACCCAGGACGGGTTAAACCGTTATGACGGTTATACATTCAAGGTGTATCATGCCGGAAAAACCAACAGAACCCCTTCGAAAAACTGGATCATGGATATTTACCAGGATCATTTTAGCCAGATCTGGATCTTTTACCAGGGGAACGGGCTTGACCGGTTCGATCCGCTCCTGGAAACTTTCCATTCATACAAGCCCGACAGTCTCACACCGGGATCCATCTCCAGTGACTCTTATCCCGGCTCCGGCGTTTTTAATTATGCTGTCTTTTATGAGGATGCTGACAGTAACCTCTGGATCGGAACTGACAGAGGCGTGAACAAATATCTCAGGGAGGATGATTGTTTTGAGTATTTCCGGCATGATCCGGAGGATGCTTACAGCCTGAGTAATGACCGGATCATTACCATCACCGGGGACCATGAAAACAAGCTATGGATCGGAACCGATAACGGGCTCAACCGCTTTGATCCCAAAACGGGCAGGTCAATCAGGTTCCTGCCGGATGCGGCAGATCCGAATACCCTGATTGACAGCACCATAACCTGCATAATGGTCTGCGAGGATAGCTGTGTATGGGTCGGGACGGAAAATGGTGGACTACATATCATAGAGCATGCCTATGATGAAGATTACCGGATCGTGAATCTGATTGGCGAACCCCTGAATGTCAACCTTGTTCCCAGCATATACAAAATCTATAATACGAGGCGCGGATACATGCTGGTCGGTTCATCCCAGGGTCTCTACCGGATCAACAGGGTGGAGGGATTCTTCCAGGCAAGTCTTTTCCGTGATACCCGGAATATTCATATCGATCACATCATTGAGGACCCGTCTGGAAACATCTGGGTGGCTTCGAGGCAAAATTTGCGGAACAGCCTGTTTCGACTGGACCCCGATCTAAAACGCATAGAAAATTTCAGCTTTGATGAGAAGGATCCATACAGCTACGGAGGGGGCAAGGTAATGTTCATGAATATCAGCCGTACCGATCTCCTCTGGATAAGTGCAGAAAAGCACGGCCTTTACATGGTGGACCTGAATGCCAAGAAATTTCATACCATCGATGAAATTCCCAGGAATAATATCAGGCTGGATGATAAGGAGGTTTATGCCATCCATGAGGATGGGATGGGGAATCTTTATGTTGGGACCAAAAGCGGGCTGAACAGGTTAAACCTGAAGGAACAGACAGTGATGAGCTTTCACAACAAGCAGGAAATCATCAGCGGTATTTCCTATCAGTATTCCAACCGATTACCGGCGGAGTTGATAGGGACCATTGCAGAAACCCGGGATCATAAATTATGGCTGGGCTCCTTCGATTACAAGATCAGTCTTTATGATCCGGTGAATGAAAGGTTCTTAAATTTCCACCATAATGAGCAAGATGAGAAATCCTTTCTGGGATGGTCCCTGCGCTCCATCTGCATCTCGGCTGATGACAGGGTTTACTTCGGCGGGACCTCCGATGGATTAAGCTACCTGAATGATGATGGAAGGACCTTCTCCTATTATCCTGTAACCAGTTCAGGAGATCCGGCAGGCACCAACGACTCATGGATCAATGTCATCTATGAGGACCGGGGGGGAATTCTCTGGATTGGAACCCTGCGGGGAGGATTGAACCGGCTGGATCCGGAAACCGGGGAGTTCACACATTACATGAACGATCCATCCGATCCAAATTCCATCTCCAATGACCTGGTTAAATGCATCCTCGAACCTGAAATACACGATCCGGAGTGCCTGTGGATAGGAACTAACGGCGGGCTGAACAAATTTGACCGGAACAGTGGCAGCTTCAGTTTGTATTCTGTGGAAGAAGGCATGCCGGGCAGTACCATTCACGGCATCCTGGAAGACAAACGGGGAATGCTTTGGTTGAGCTCTAACCAGGGACTTATACTTTTCGATCCACTGACGGAAAATATCCGGGTATATACCGTTGAAGACGGATTGCAGGGAAATGAATTCAATGAGGGGGCCTATTTCAAGAATGAGGATGGAATCCTGTACTTTGGCGGTACAAACGGACTGAATTATTTCAATCCGAACGAGATCCGGGACAATCCCCATGATGCTACTCCCGTGATCACGGATCTCAGGATCTACAACCAGCCTGTCATGGCGCTGGACAGCATCGGCAAGCGGGTCATCCTTGGTAAATCCATCCTCCATACCGATGAGATTTACCTGACACATAAGGATAAGGTCATCTCTTTTGAGTTCACCTCATTGCATTTCATTGCACCGGCAAAACTGAAATACCGCTATATGCTGGAGGGATTTGATGAGGACTGGAACCCGGTACCTTCCGGTCAGCGATTTGCCCATTATACCAATATACCAAGCGGCGATTATACACTTCGGATCTATTCTACCAACAGTGACGGGGTATGGTCAGATGAACCTGCCTCTCTTGCCATTCATGTTTTGCCACCGTTTTGGGAAACAGTCTGGTTCAAGGCACTGATCGGGATCGTAATCATCGCCCTTTTCCTGGCTGTCATGAGTATCCGGACCCAGGTACTGAAACACCAGAAAAAAATGCTTACCCTGGAAGTGGAGGAGCGCACCTGGGAGCTGAAGGAGGCAAACCGCACTTTGCAGGACCAGCAGAACGAAATCATAAGCCAGAGTGATAAAATAGCCCAGCAGAGGGACAACCTGAGCAACCAGAATAAATTACTTGAGAATCAAAAAGTTGAGATCCAGGCAATGGCTGAAAAACTCCATGAATCTGACCAGGCGAAACTCAGGTTTTTCACCAATATTTCCCATGAATTCCGGACCCCGCTAACCCTGATCATGGGACCCACCGAGAACCTGCTCAAGAAGGAAGATTACAGTGATCCTAAAACGGTCAGGGAGGATCTCTCGCTGATCTACCGCAATGAGAAACGGTTGTACAGGCTAATAAACCAGTTGCTCGAGATTCGCCATGTAGAGACAGGTACCCTGAAACTATCTGTAAAACAAAATGATATCGTGGGATTTTTACATGAAATCCACGGATTGTTCAAGCCCCTCGCTTCAAGAAAGAATATTGATTTCCGTTTCGTCAGCGAGCTGGAAAGCATCCCCATTTTTTTTGATGCCGACAAAATTGAAAAGATCCTGTATAATCTTCTCTCCAATGCCATGAAATATGCGCCCGAGGGTGGCACTGTAACCATCTCAGTTACCATTGTAGAACGGCCCGGTGGCAAGGAAATGCTGTCAATATCCGTCGCTGACAACGGTCCGGGTATCGCGGCTGAACATATTCCATACATATTTGACCGCTTCTATCAGGTGAGCAGGAGCCAGCCAGAATACTCCAGTTCAGGCATAGGACTGTCCTTAAGCAAGGAACTGGTGGAAAAGCATTACGGAGAGATCACCCTGCAAAGCGAACCCGGAAAGGGGACGGTCTTTGATGTCTATCTGCCGGTATCTCCGGACATATACAAAC
>LJUP01000283.1 GCA_001303955.1 Bacteroides sp. SM23_62
TCGCCGTTATTGATAAAGAGCAGGTTTTTTCGGTATTTCTGCCGACCGTCCGTGGAACTACACACATATATATCAAGGAATCCGTCCCCGTTCACATCAGCCATGCAGGCACCATTGTTCCATGTGTCGGATGCAGATACCCCCGCCTCCTGCGAAATATCTTTAAATCTGAAATTCCCCCTGTTCAGATAAAGGCGGCTCCTGACCAGGTTGCCGGTGAAGTATATATCGGGCAGACCATCATTATTGAGATCCCCGATGGCCACTCCGGCACCGTTGTACAAATAACTATATGCAAGATGATTGAACTCCTCCGTTTCCTGAACGGTATTGCGGAAGGTGATCCCCGTTCTTTTATGTGACAGCAGGGAAAACTGTTTATACCCACGCCCGCACGACATCAGCATCAGCAGCATCATCAGAATGAATCCGTACCTGTTTTTCATAGAGAAACCGGTCAGAAGGTTATTTCCCTGACTATAATACAAAAAAATCCGCATAATATCCTGCCTTCAATACACATTCATGCCTGCCTCAGTGAAAGTCATGCATTACTATCTATTTATTTCTTTTTTTTACTTTTGTCTGGAAATTTTGCTTCCTTGCAATAACGTTGACATATTCATCAAAATTCTGATTATAATTATTTGCATTGTAATGAAGAGAATATATTTTCTAGCCATCCTGATTATTCCAATTTTTTTGGGCTCTTGTAACGTAGCGAACGAGACAGATCATTCATTGACGCTGGAAGCGTACCGGGAGCTCGGCATACCCGATCCTGGCAAGGTCTGGAACTTTCAGGATTATATAACGACATTTGGTGCGCTCCTTAATCTGAAATTAGAGAAACCATATGCATTGCCCGTCAAAAACAGCCGAAGATCCGGTGAGCTTTTTTACCGGATGATAAGTCTCGAGAATCTCTCATTTCTTGAGGATGAGTCGCTTCCTCTTCATGAAAAAGCACATCGGATAAAGGGGTTTGTAAATGTCTATAATGACTTGATTGAACTGTATACCAATGTCCTGATGAAAAAACAATATTATAACCCGGAGCTGGTGGAAATATGGATCTTCGGACTGGGTGTGACACAAAAAATGCTTGATCTGGCGGAAAAGATCAATAAGTCTGATGTTCCGGCTGACAGAAGGATGGCTTCCGGTTATAAATCCATCCAGGGCATATATCTGACCGGTTTGATGGAGGTGTTGAGACAGCAACAATATACATCACAATATCCCGTAAGAGATCTTGAGCTGCTAACGGATAGTCTTTCCATTTCAGTACAAAGAAATATGGAGTGGTTCGATGAAGATACTTCTGAACAGATAAAGCAGGCAATGCGGGCAGTTATTGACAGTACATCTTCCCTGAAAATCAAAAACGATTATCTCGAATTAATCGAGATTCTATAAAAAAAGAGACTGCCCTTTTGAGGCAGTCTCTGAAAAATGAAGTAATTCTTCTAATCATCTATCACTGGGGATCCCACCAGAGCCGTGTGCTTGCCTTATCATCTCCGCCAAGCAGGCCAATGGCCGCTTCAACGGCTTCATCATTCTGCTCATATTCACTTTCCACAAACACGATCCTGCGCGGCATTTTATTCACGGGTACATTCGGATTCTCGGATACCATTACGTCATACCTCTTCGGCAGCTCCGCGCGGCGTTGATCAGCCCATGCTTCCCATCCGTCGGGCCATAGTCCGAGCCATTTCTGGATGTGGATCTGTTCCAGGGCAACATCAGGATTGCCTGCATCAAATCTTACAGGAACGTCGGATATCGGAGTGGGTGCATCCCAGGTGGCAACGGGCGTATTCAGGCTTTGCTGATAGGGCTGAAGCGTCCCCATATCGAGCCCCCAGTCAGTCCAGTATTCAAAGCTCGCTTCGATCCCATTGTTATAGGCATCTTCAGCCGATACACCCATGTTCCAGCCTTTCAGGGCACCTTCGGCACGGAGGAACCAGGCCTCAGGAGACCACATGATCTCATAGGGAAGAACGTCCTGTTGCGAAACGGGTACATACCTGGGACCGTAATCTGACAGATTGTCCGGGAGAAGCTCCGGGATGGTACCCAGGGATTCTATGCTGTACCCGTTCCGGGCGCCCCTGTATTCTCCGTCCGTAACGGCCGGCTGGTACATCAGCGGCATGCGGGGATCCTGGTAGCCCTGCAAAATGCTCTCCATCGTGGCGCTCATGCGGAACTCAGCCCATGGAAGCATCCTGGGCATGTTATGATAGGAGTTGGCCGTGCACTGGAAAAGGGCATTATGCTCCTTGTCTTCCATCACACCGTCAGCCACTGCTTTCTCGGCCTGCGTCTGTGCCAGGCCAGCATCCACGTCGGATACCCTCATGGCCAGCCTGAGCCGCAACGTATTGCCGAATATGATCCATTTATCGATATCACCCCCGTAAATCTGGTCATTGTCGCCATAAGCATTTCCGCCTGTATTGGCATTCAGTATGCCCAGTGCTTCATCCAGCGTGGGGAAAAACCCCCTGTAGATGTCCTCCTGTTTGTCATAGGGAACCGATGGCTCGCCATTGTTCGTCTGGGAGTAGGGAATGGGTCCCCAGTAACTGGAGATCCGCTCAAAAGCTGCCACACTCCAGATCTTGGCTATGGCCCACATGGTTGCCCTGTCGGGATACTCTGCAGGGTCGGTCTGCTCCAGCAGTACACCGAGGTTACCGGCAATGTCGCCATAAAAAGCGCGCCAGCAACCATCTATCCAGCCCCCTACCTGAATATACCTGTCAGAAGGGAATGCATTCTGGAGATTGGTGGTATACTGGGTATAATAATCTGCAAAAAGGGTTTGCGGTGTCTGATGATAATTGATAAAATAACCGCGGTACTGGATGCGTGCAAAGAGATTCCCAAGCATGGCCGCATCCAGTTCGGTAAGGGACCTTTGATCTGTATTGATCTCCTCGAAATCTTCCGTACATCCGAAGAAACCGGATGTTACCAGGAGAACGGCAGATACAAAACTTAATAACTTCATTGTCTTCATATGTATCAATTTTTTCAAGTTTTCAATTTAATTAAAACTTAAACCTGGCGTTCAAACCGAAGGTCCTTGAGGTGGGTAATTCAAATCCTACCATGCCCTGAAAATTACCGATACCAATGGACATTCCGGGATCAATAATCTCTGAAGCGTTGTAGAGGAAGCCCAGGTTCCTTCCGTAAAGCGATAAATCTATGCTTTGGATTACATTAGAGTTCAGGTTAAAGGTATAACCCAGCTGCACTTCCCGCATGCGTACAAAGGAGGCATCATATTTGTATGGTTCACCTGTGGGATCGTTTCTTCCACCCAGGGCCAGCCAGTATGCTTCGGAAGTTACCTCAATGTCGTTCTCCACCCATATGGGATCACCGTCCGGATTGGCCTCGTAGTCCTGGGCATCCTTCACCCCGTCAACCACAAAACCTTCCCTTCCATAAAGGGTTCGCTCGGAGAAGCCGTCAGAGGTAAGGTTCGCTTCCGTAAAGGAAAATACCACACCACCCATCCGTACATCGATCAGCGCGCTCAGGTTGATTCCCTTCCAGGAGAAGGAGGTGGACAGACCACCTGTCCAGTCCGGTGCACCACTTCCTCCCCTCAAGGTCTGTCCGGGTGTGACCATGGGTATGCCGGTGGGATGGACCATTACCCTGCCATTCTCATCTCTTTGAAACCCTTTGGTGAAGACCTGGTCATAATCTTCTCCCACAACCACCTTGTGTGTGCTCATCCATCTGCGGACTTTGGTGGTGTATTCATCCATGTCCTCGGTCAGTTCAATACACATGTTCTCATTGGCAGCGAAGTTGGCCATGATGTCCCAGCGGAAATCCCCGATCATCAGGGGTGTGAGGTTGACAATAAGCTCCACCCCCTTGTTCTGGATATTCCCTGCATTGATGAATTTGTTGGTATATCCGGAAGGCCGGGGCAGCGGAACGCTGAGCAGCTGATTGAAGGTATTCGATTTATACCAGGTAAAGTCAACACCCACCCGGTTCTGGAACAGCCTGACATCAAATCCCAGTTCAATGGATTTGGTATTTTCAGGCTTCAGGTCCGTTGCAGCCAGTGTAGCGCCTCTCCAGGCATAGCCCATCTGGCCGCCTGCGCCGAAACCATACGTATTGTGGATGTCATAGGGATCCGTATCGTTACCCACTTCTGCATAGCTGGCCCGCAACTTGGCAAAGCTCAGGGTATTCGAGGTAATCCCCAGCATTTCCGTCACAATCCAGGTCAGTCCCACCGAAGGATAGAAGTAGGACCAGTTCTCTTTTGGCAGGGTTGAGGACCAGTCATTCCTGGCAGTAACATCCAGGAACAGGAAGTTTTTCAGGCCAACGGTCGCAAATGCGTATAATGAGTTGATCCTCTTTTCTGAAAAGTTATCGCTGGCCTGGATCTGGCTCGTATTATTGATGTTGAAAAAATTGGCTTTGAGCAGCCTGTTGGTATTCACATTCCTCGAGTCGGTCTGCACCTGGAGCATGTTCCCGCCCAACGATGCATTCACAAAAAGGAGATTGTCCCCGAAAGTGTGATTGTAATTCAGCAGGAAATCACTGTTGAATTCCAGGGCATGCCTGTCATTAATATGATAGTTCCCGGCATCAGCAACGGTGTATGTATAGTTATACTGCTTAAAGGTCTGGTATTCGTATACCTGGTCGAAAGCGGATCGGATCTGCAGACTCAGATCATCGGTAAACTGGTACTTGAGTGAACCCATACCCAGTACGCGGTTGCGGTCTTCATCCCGGATGGTTCGATAGATCATCCAGTAGACATTCTCACCCCCGTTGGTGGGCCAGTTCCAGTAGTTCTGCCAGCGTTCTCCCGATTCGGTAAAATACTCAAAATGATTCCTTGCATATTCCAGGGAAATGCTGCTGGGCTGCCGGTAGATGGCCCGCATGATGTTGAAGAAACTATCACCGGTTGTTATCCTGTTATCCACATGCTGGTTGAAATAGGTGAGTTTCACATCAAAAGAGAGCCGCTTTGTCAGGTTTCCATCGAGACGCAGGTTGAAGTTGTTTCTTTTCATTTTGTTGGTCTCAACAATACCCTCCGCAATGGTGTTGGTATAGGAGAAAAGTGCTCTTATTTTATCACTTCCGGCCGTCAGGGTCAGCGTATTGGCAGTGTTAAACCCGGTCTGGAAAAATTCTTTGAAATTTTCGTGCGGGCTGTAAGCATATGTCTCACCCGCGTCTTTCGGATCCTTGGACCAGGTTTCCACTATCTGCCCTGTCATTTTCGCACCCCATCCGTGTTCGCTGGTCGGGATATAAACCCCGCCGTTCCCCTGTCCGTATACATTCTGGAACTTGGTCAGTATCAGCGCTTTTTCCATGGATGTGTTGGTGTTGAACTCAACCCCAATCCCTCTTCTGGCAACACCTTTTTTGGTGGTGATCACAATGGCACCGTTGGCGGCCCTGGAGCCGTACAGTGCAACGGCATTGGGACCTTTCAGTACCGTCAGCGACTCGATATCGTCCGGGTTGATGTTACCTATACCATCTCCACCCTGCACGCCGCCACCTTCATCTTCGGGTGTGCTAAAGGATGAATTGTTGATGGGAACCCCGTCCACAATATACAGCGGCTGGTTGTTGGCTGCAATGGAACGGTTCCCGCGGATCACAACCCTTGTAGCACCAGCGACCCCGGAGCTTGATTTGATTACATCTACACCTGCTACCTTACCCTGCAGGGAGTTTACTACGTTTACTTCCCTGGCCGTGGCAATATCATCCGCATCCACATTCTGTGCAGAATACGTGATCCTTTTTTTCTCCCTCGCAATACCAAGGGAGGTTACAACTACTTCATCCAGTGCGAACAGACTCGGTGTCATGATCACATCGATGACATTGGAGCTGCCCACAGTGATCAGTTCAGTGTTGTAGCCGACAAATGAGAACTGGAGGATCACATTGCCATCCGGCACCTCAAGAGTGTATTGCCCTTCAAGGTCAGTAATTGTTCCGGTTGTAGTACCCTGGACAAAAACATTCACCCCGGGGAGAGAGAGATTGTCCTCGCTGCTGGTGACAGTACCGGTAATGGTCCGCTGTGCGAACGTGGTAACCAGCAGGAGCATGAAAAAAGTACAGAAAAACAAATACTTCGAATACTTTTTCCAGTTAACGCGCATAGATTTAATTACCATAGGTTTAAAGAGTTTATGGTTAGTAATGATAGATTAAGTTTACACAAAACAGGAGCGACTTGTGATATATAATATCATATAAATGGTACGACAGGGTTGACATGTGGAAATGGTGTTTAATCTTCGTGAGTCAAGTTAATAATATTCTTACTATTATTCTACAAAATCCAGTTACAAATTCAATTTATCGATGTTGATCTGAATCACGTATTCCTTCAGAAAAGAAAACGGCCGGCAGATTATGAGAATTACAATTTATAAAATAATAATTTTCAGTAATTTAGATTTACTTATTTAAAAAGTCAGATAAATCAGGTGATGGCAGATTGAAAACTGTCTGGCCATGCAATACCTGAAATTTGTAATTAGTTTAAATAAGTATAAGAGGAAAATAAACGATAATTAAACCGAACACAGGTCTCCAATCTAGCTGGCAAATACCTGCAGCTTTCACAACATCGGAAAAAGTTTGGAACTTAGTTTTAAACACTATAATATTATATAATCATAAATCCTAAAACCAGAATTATGCAAACAAAACGGTTTCGAAATCTTGTATTTATTATCCTTCTGGCTGCCGTCAGCCACCCTGTAAATGGGCAGGAAAGTCCCATGGATAATGCAGTCAGGAATGAATTTCAGTTCAATGGTTACACCAATTACTGGCATGACACATACAGTGAATGGTACAGGTATGGCAACCTTTTTAAGATAGCCATACCGAATGTGGAAAAGACCATTATGCAGAGCAAGGTGGATGTTGCGGCCGACATGGGGATCCCAGGGCTGATCATGCAGGAAGGATTCCTCAATGGCCTGTTGTCCGAACCATATGATCTGCTGGATCAACCGGACAGGGCTCAACTTGAAAATACCCTTGGCAGCGGGAATGCCCTGGTCCTTGTGGATCCCGGCTCAGCATTGGGACAGACCCTGGTGTCCAGGTTGCCGGCAGAGGTCCCGTTCCCGGAAAAGCTGAAAAGCCATCAGTACGGTGCTGTTGACCTGAAAAGGGTAAATGCTTTTTACCTGGAAAATGGCGAGCGGAAACTCTTCGTTGTCAGTTCAACGGATGAGAATGTACGCCAGCAGCTTAATAAACAAATTGAGCATACAGCCCGGATTCTCGATAAATATAAACTGCACAAAGGCTGGTTCGGGGCTGAAACCCTTTTGAAGAGTGTTACCTGTACCAAGGGACATCCGCTGGAAGTGATAGGAGCGGGCATGAACGAGGGCAACAGCTGGTTTGTTTTCAGTGGCTATATGGATTTTCTGGCAAAAGATGAACTGGAGGAGTGGATGAAAGATGTAAACCTGCCTGTGGTAACAGATGTTGGCTTCTGGCCCATTTTCGGGTGCAGGGATTATGAAGGTTTGCAGGTCCAGTACATGTTCACCCGGGAATCGTGGATTGATTATGCCCGTGAAAAAGAGGGATATGTATTCCGTCAGGTCTGGGATACCGCGGCCGACCGTTTTGATTACGATGGTTATCTGGCCATTGAAGGGAACAAGGAACAAATT
>LJUP01000038.1 GCA_001303955.1 Bacteroides sp. SM23_62
GCGGGACCGGTAATGCTCGAACCGGACAAAAGTTGGTTCATGGCCATGCAGTCCCTCGAACTCTTCAGCCTTATCGGGATCAGCGCAGGTGCTGCGGGACTGAAAAGTCCCATTATGTGCAATGCTGCTAACCTGGCGTATCTGAAAGAAGACTACTGCCGGTATCTGAGAACCGGGGAGCCTGGATCTGCAAGCGGTGATGATATGTTTCTCATGCTCTGGTTGAAAAAAATGCATCCAGGGTCCATAAGGTACATAACTTCTCCCGGGGCAGTTATCCGGACCCTTCCGGCCAACAACCTGTATACATTCCTGATGCAGAGATTCAGGTGGGCATCCAAGAGCAGGTTTTACCGTGATTTTCATATCTGCAGTACGGCATTGCTGGTTTTCCTGACCAATGCAAGCCTACTCGTGGTGGGTGTTTTATGTTTTATTTCTGCCCACTGGATCACGGTGTTCGGGCTGCTGATGGTGGTCAAAGGCATGATTGATTTGTTATTCATGAATGAAGTATTGAAGTATTATGGTAAAAGGAAACTACTGCTGCTGTTCTTGCCGCTTGAACTGATATATTTTATGTATGTTAGCGTTGTGGGGATAGCCAGTCAATTAACACCCTATACCTGGAAAGGACGAAACATACAGCCCTGAAATGCCGAATACCACATCCTTCAACGCATGGAACCGTTTCCTCAGGAATCCGCTTGCCCTTTCCGGTATGATCATCATCCTGATCGCATTGCTGGCTGCCATTCTGGGATATTTGATCGTTCCTGATAAGAGTCTCTATGCCAACCAGCAACATATTGAAATAGCCGCACGCAAACCCGGATTCAGGGTCCGGATGTTAAAGGTATGCAAGAATGAGCACATGGAGGACCGGGGACTGGTCAGAAGGATGCTATTTGGACAAAAAAGCCGGTTCCGGTTCATCCCCTTCAATGAAGTATCAATGATCAAAGATTCTGTGGTGGTAGTTGACTTCAATGAGGACCTTTCAGCCGTTAAATTTATCCGTTCTTTCCATCTGGCAGATGTGATCTACCCGCTTGATCCCGGGAACAAGCAAGTCCAGGTAAGGGATGGCATGGTGTCGTTCACAGATATAGACCGGGTGTTTCACCAGGTCAGTATTGAGGATCTGCAACAATCCGTCAGGGAAGAACATATCATTGAGAGGCATTTTGTCCTCGGAACTGACCGGTTTGGCAGGGATTTTTACAGCCGTCTGCTCCTGGGTACCCGTGTCTCCCTGTCGGTCGGATTTATATCCGTAAGCATTTCCCTGCTGATCGGATTGATCCTGGGAAGCGTCGCGGGTTATTTCCGTGGCCGGGCAGACGATATCATCATGTGGTTCATCAATGTGGTCTGGTCCATTCCAACCCTGTTGCTGGTCATTGCCATTACACTTGCCCTGGGAAAGGGATTCTGGCAGGTATTTGTGGCAGTGGGACTTACCATGTGGGTGGAGGTTGCCAGGGTGGTAAGGGGCCAGGTCCTGGGAATCCGTGAAAAGGAATTCATACAGGCTGCAAAATCACTTGGTTATTCCTCCGTCCGGATTCTTTTCAGGCATATATTGCCAAATGTGATTACCCCTGTCATCATTATTTCGGCTGCCAATTTTGCTTCAGCCATACTCATGGAAGCAGGCCTCAGTTTTCTCGGGATAGGTGTTCAGCCACCCATACCATCCTGGGGAACCATGATCAAGGACCATTATGGGTTTATCATTGTGAATAAGGCTTACCTGGCCTTCCTGCCCGGACTGGCAATCATGCTCATGGTACTTTCTTTTACCATGGTTGGTAATGGATTGCGTGATGCGCTGGATGTAAGAAGGGAATAATTACAGATTTCTCTTCCGTAGAAGGAGCCAGGCCAGGAATATGAAAAGGGCCGTGTAGCCAACTGCCAGCAACAGGTTCAGGTATACGGGCAGGTCCTCTGCCAGGATGCCCATTTCACGGAGGTTCAGCGTGTCAACACTGTCCGGATCCTGTTGATTGCCTGAGGAGATGGATAAAAATTCAGGCATTGGGGTAAGGTTGGAAATAACCTTCATGGGGAAATACAACCTGGTTTCAGGCGGAAAGAACAACCTGAAAACAGGTTCGATGATCAGCCGGTACAGGATGAACAGCACAATGGCCAGGGCGGTATTCCGGAAAAGGATGACCAGCAGGAAACCGGCTGACATATAGGCCACTGCCTGCACGAAATAAACCAGCAAAATATAGGTTTTCTGAACAAACATAGCCATTGTCAGGTCCCTCGTGAAAATAAACCCGAATAAAAGTGCGAAAATCAGGACCATCAGCATACTGTAAACGGCTATGGCCAGGATTAAAAACCCTTTCCCGGTCAATAAATCAAAACGGCTGAGTCCATCTATGACATGTTGCCTGAAAGTGCGGAATGTATACTCATTGCCCGTCATGACAATGACCAGGATGGCCAGCAACAGGTTGAACCAGCTTGCCACCCATGGAAAAAATTCCCAGATGTTGGGGAATTGGTAAAGGTAGTCCGTGCTGAAACCGGGGATGGTTATATCCAGCCTGGAAGTAACCAGCACCACCAGGAAAAACAAAATGAAATGCAGCAGGATGATTACCCGGAATGCCCTGTAAGACCAGATTTTCGTGTACTCGTTAAAGATAATCGATTTCATCGGCATTATTGTTTGACCAGTTCCAGGAACTGTGACTCCAGGCTCTTCTTGCGTGTTTCAAGGTGTGTAAGCACAATGCCCTGCTGATGGGCAAACTGATTGATATCCCTGGCACCGTATCCGGATTTGAGGACAATGATCAACCTGTTGCCATCCTTTTCGATGGAAGCACTCATCCCGGCCCTGACCAGCGTTGACTTCAACTTATCAGGCTCATCACATTCGACGACCACCGGATCATCTGCCGCGAGTAATTCGTGTACCCGGCCCTGGGCAATGGATTTGCCTTTTTTAAGCACCGCTACGTGGGTACAGACTTTCTCAACTTCATCGAGTATATGGCTGGCCAGGATAATGGTCTTTTGTTTCTTTGCCTCACTCTTAATGATTTCTCTTACCTCGGCGATCCCTTCCGGGTCAAGTCCATTGGCTGGTTCATCGAGGACGAGTACATCCGGGTCACCAAGCAGGACGGCAGACAGGGCCAGCCGCTGTTTCATACCCAGGGAAAGTGTATCGTATCTTGATTTTCGCCGGTCCCATAAATTCGTGAGTTTTAAAACCCGTTCAATATCTTCGATGGGTTTATTTTTTATCCGGGCCACAAGGATCAGGTTCCTGACGAGGTCCAGATAAGGGTAAAAGTTCGGCACCTCTATCAATGAACCGATGTTTTTGCGGATGGCAGCCGAGGCGGATCTGCCATACCAGTGATAGGTTCCGTTGTCAGGGGAGATCACACCGGTAATGATAGCCAGGGTGGTTGTTTTACCGCTTCCGTTGGGACCGAGGATGCCGAATACATGGCCGGCTCCGACTTCTATCGACAGGTCCTGGACGGCTATGATACGGCCGTAATGCTTGGAAATTTGCCGAATGTTTAAAATAGGTTCCAATTTGCAGTCCCTGAGAATGGTAAGTTTAAAGGCCCAGTTCTGCCATGAATTTTATCCTCATCAGCCTGATATCCTCCTCCGTATATTCATCTTCCCCGAGCTCATCCAGTGCATCATTTACAGATTCTGTTTCAGCTTCCCGAAAGTAATCAAAAACTTCTTCCTGGTGATCTTCATCCAGGACTTCATTGATATAGTAATCAAGGTTCAGCTTCGTTCCGCTGTTGACAATGGCCTCGATTTCGTCCAGCAATTTAGGCATCTCCAGATTCTTGGCCCTGGCGATATCGTCGAGCGATACCTTCCTGTCTATATTCTGGATAATATAAACCTTGAGTCCGGATTTGTTTACTACTGACTTGACGACCATATCCTGCGCCCGGATGATCTCCTTTTCATCGACATAGGTCCTGATCAATTCGATAAACTGCTTGCCATATCGCTGTGCCTTGCCCGATCCTACACCCTGAATATTCTGCAGTTCTTCCATGTTGATCGGGTACTGTATGGCCATGTCCTCCAGGGAAGGATCCTGAAAGATCACAAATGGGGGAAGGTTCAGTTCACGGGATATTTTCTTGCGAAGGTCCTTCAGGATATTGAATAATTCTTCATCAACCGTGCTGGTCTTTCCTCCCTGTGCCATGATGGCATCTTCTGTAGCCGCCTCATAATCATGATCCCTGGTTACCATCAGGCTCACAGGATTGGCAAGGTATTCATGACCCTTGGCCGTCACTTTCAACAGTCCGTAATTCTCAATATCCTTGGTGAGGAACTGGGCGACCAGGGATTGCCGGAGAACGGCATTCCAGAATTTGGTATCCTGGTCAATGCCCGAGCCAAATTCAGGGATCTTGTGATGTTTGTAGGATTTCACAGAGGAAGTGGCATTTCCGGCCAGGATATTGGCAATATGGCCTGCCTTGAATTTTTCCTTGACTGTGAGGATCAGCTGTAAGGCCTTGACAATAAAATCCTTCCCTTCTATTTCCTCTTTGGGATGGAGGCAATTATCACAATTGTCACAACTGCCATCCATGACTTCTCCAAAGTAATTCAACAATAATTTGGGTCTGCAAACAGATGATTCAGCATAGGCAACTGTTTCCAGCAACAGTTGTTTACCGATCTCCTGCTCCGCAACCGGTTTCCCCTGCATGAATTTCTCCAGTTTCTGGATGTCATTGTAGCTGTAGAAGGCAATGCAGTTACCTTCGCCACCGTCCCTGCCGGCCCTTCCGGTTTCCTGGTAATAGCCTTCCAGGCTTTTGGGGATGTCATAGTGGATCACGAAACGCACATCCGGTTTATCAATCCCCATGCCGAATGCAATGGTGGCCACGATCACATCGACCTCCTCCATCAGGAACTGATCCTGGTTGGAGGAACGGGTGGCTGAATCCATTCCGGCATGGTAGGGCAGGGCCTTAATGCCATTTACCTTGAGCGTCTCCGCCAGCTCCTCCACCTTCTTGCGGCTGAGGCAATAGATAATACCGGATTTCCCGGGATGATTCAGGATATAGCGGATGATCTCCTTGGTGGCGTTGATTTTTGGCCGTACCTCGTAATAAAGGTTCTCACGGCGGAATGAATCCTTGAATATCCGGGCATCAAGCATGTTCAGGTTCTTCTGGATATCATGCTGTACCTTGGGCGTGGCGGTAGCTGTCAAAGCGATGATGGGGGCCGTGCCGATCTGGTTGATAATGGGCCGGATGCGCCGGTATTCAGGCCTGAAATCATGACCCCATTCGGAAATACAATGGGCTTCATCAACGGCATAGAATGAGATGCTGATCTTTTTGAGGAATTCAATGTTTTCCTGCTTTGTCAATGATTCGGGTGCCACATAGAGCAATCTGGTACGCCGGGCTGAAAGATCACTTTTTACCTGCTCGATCTGAGCCTTGGACAGGGATGAATTCAGGAAATGGGCGATGCCATCATCCGTACTGAAACTCCGCATGGCATCCACCTGGTTTTTCATCAGTGCGATCAGGGGTGATATGACAATAGCGGTCCCATTCATGATTAACGACGGGAGCTGGTAGCAAAGGGATTTGCCACCTCCTGTCGGCATCAGGACAAATGAATCATCGCCGGCAAGAACGCTTCTAATGATCTCCTCCTGGTTACCTTTGAAATTATCGAAACCGAAATATTTCTTAAGGTAACCGATGAGTGATATATCAGTACTTATTGTCATTCAACTGCTACTCTATTACCCAACAATTAAGATACGAATTATTTGTGATAATTATTCTGGTGTGGGTTAATTTAACTTCTAAATAACAAGTTCTGCTAAATGAAAGGATTCTGCCTGTCCATTTAAAATATATGAATACATTTGTATTCTAAATTTAGAAAAAATCTGATTACGGATCGCTTTAGCGGACCCTTTATAACATATATCTGACAATAATAAAATTAGCATGGCAGACAAGACTGAGAATGAAATGTCATTCCTGGAGCACCTGGAGGTATTAAGATGGCATATCATACGGGCATTGTTGGGGATCCTGGTCGTCGCTATTGTGGCCTTCATTTTCAAGGATATCGTATTCAACAAGATCATCCTGGCCCCTAAATTGCCGGAATTCATAACCAACCGCCTGCTCTGTGATTTCGGCAGGACCATCAATATCCTGACGCTCTGTATCAATTCCAGGCCATTCGAGGTGATCAGCATCAAAATGGCCGGACAGTTCTCCATGCATATCATGGTATCCTTGATCGCCGGCTTTGTAGTGTCTTTCCCTTATGTATTTCACGAATTCTGGAGGTTTATCGTACCTGCCCTCTATACCAAGGAAAGAAATGTTGCCCGCGGTGCTGTTTTTTACAGTTCCCTGCTGTTCCTGCTGGGTGTAACCTTCGGCTACTTCGTGATTGTTCCCCTTTCGGTTCATTTTCTGGGTTCTTACAGTGTGAGTGAGCAGGTAACCAACCAGATCAACCTGATCTCATATGTTTCAACCGTGGCTTCAGTGGTGCTGGCTGCCGGGATCATATTTGAATTGCCCATACTTGTTTATTTTTTAAGTAAAGCGGGACTGATAACACCTGCGTTCCTGAAAAGATACCGTAAGCATTCACTCGTACTGATACTCGCCCTGTCTGCCATTATCACCCCGCCCGATATTTTCAGCCAGATTCTAGTGGCATTTCCACTGATATTCCTCTACGAGGTAGGCATTGGCATATCCAAGAGAATCCTCGCAAAGAGGGAAGAGGAACTGGCGGAAAGCGACGAAACATAATCTAAAAAAAGCCGTTATTTATTAGCTAAAGATCATCCAATGAGACTGCACACCAGTAAACTTGTCAAGAGGTACCGGGCAAGGACCGTGGTGAAGAGGGTATCCATCGAGGTGGAACAGGGTGAGATCGTTGGTTTGCTTGGTCCCAATGGAGCCGGGAAGACGACGACTTTTTATATGATTGTGGGACTGATATCCCCGAATGACGGGAAGATCTTCGTTGATGATGTGGAGATCACCAAGGAACCGGTTTATAAGAGAGCAAGGCTGGGCATCGGATACCTGTCTCAGGAAGCCTCGGTCTTCAGGAAACTTTCCGTGGAGGACAATCTCATGGCAGTGCTTGAAATGTCCAGCCTGACAAAGGATGAGCAAAGGGCCAGGGTGGAGGAGCTATTGAATGAATTCGGACTGGCGAAAATAAGGAAAAGCCTGGGCATACAGCTTTCCGGGGGAGAACGAAGGCGAACGGAAATCGCCAGGGCCCTTGCACTCAGTCCCAAGTTCATCCTCCTCGACGAACCATTCGCCGGGGTTGACCCCATTGCGGTGGAGGATATCCAGCAGATTGTTAAAAATTTGAAGACCAAAAATATCGGGATCCTGATCACCGACCATAATGTTCATGAGACACTTTCCATTACCGACCGGGCTTACCTGTTGTTCGAGGGAAATATACTCAAATCGGGAACTTCCTATGAACTGGCCCAGGATGAACAGGTAAGAAGGGTTTACCTGGGCAAGAATTTCGAGCTGAGATAGGTGCTTTGTCGAGCATCTTCAGGATCGCGTTGACATTTTCCCAAAAAAAGAATAAATTTGCGGCTGAAAAAAGCGGATGTGGCGGAATTGGTAGACGCGCTAGATTTAGGATCTAGTGCCTTACGGCGTGGGGGTTCGAGTCCCTTCATCCGCACCCGATAACATATCTGCCGCCATGCTGACGATGAACGGTCGAAAGTATGGCGGTTTTTAAGTAAAAATATAGTTAAAATGAATATCAGCAAGGAAAATGTAGACAATTTGAATGCCGTTCTGAAAATCCGGATTGAAAAAACGGATTATGCCGGGCGTGTTGATCAGGTCCTGAAGGATTACCGCAAGAAGGTTCAAATGGATGGATTCAGGCCCGGGAAAGTACCTGCGGGATTGGTCAGTAAGATGTACCGGAAGCCTGTAATGGTAGAAGAGATCAACAAACTGGTATCGGAATCCATTGCCAGATACCTGGCGGACGAAAAAATCAATATCCTGGGGGAACCCCTTCCCAGTGAACAGCAACCAAATGAAATAGACTGGGATACACAGACTGAATTTGAATTTGATTTTGACCTGGGACTGGCCCCTCAGCTGGATATCTCGCTGACACAGAAGGATAAGGTGCCCATGTATGAGATCAAGCTGGATGACAAAATGATCAGCGATACCAAGGAATCTTATGCCAGGAGGATGGGAAAGATGATCCCGGTCGAACAAATTGAGGGGTCTGAACTGGTGAAAGGGGATTTCATGCAGATCGACAGGGAGGGAAACCCTATTGAGGGAGGGATATTTGCGGCTGATGCTCAGTTTTCCATGGAGGTCATCAGGGATTCGACCATCAAAACCTCCTTCATGGCATGCCGGGTGGATGATACGGTCGATCTGGATATAAGGGCCGCCTTTCCCAATGATACCGAGATCTCTTCCCTGCTGAAGATAGACAAAGCAAGGGTACCGGAGATTGTACCGACCTTCCGCCTGCATATCAAGGAAATCACGAAGTTCCAGGCAGCAGAGATAAACCAGGAACTCTGGGACATGCTCTACGGCAAGGATGAAGTAAAATCAGAGGCGGAATTTGAGGGAAAAATCAAGGAAGAACTGCGCAGGGCCCTCTCCCGGGACAGTGAATACCGTTTTGGCATAGATGCCAAAAAGATGATGCTTAAAAAGCTGAAGTTCGAACTTCCGGTCGGGTTCCTCAAACGCTGGCTGGTATTGGTGAATGAGGGGAAATTTACCCACGAACAGATCGACGAGGACTTTCCCAAATTTGAAGATGACCTGAAATGGCAACTAATACGGGATCAGATCGTAAAAGACCAGGAGATCAAGGTTGAGGCTGAAGAGGTGAAGGCCCAGGCAAAGGAAATAGCAAGGATGCAGTTCCAGCAATATGGCATGATGAATATTCCTGAGGAGAACCTGGAAAACTATGCCGGGGAGATGCTGAAAAATGAAGATGAGATCAGGAAGGCCACAGAGAAGATCCTGGATAATAAGGTGATTGATTATCTCAAAGCAACGGTCAAGGTTGACAATAAACAAATTACCATGGAAAAATTCAATAAATTATTCGAGAATAGTTAAATTCGCAGGTAAACAATACGATATGAACCCGAACGAGTTTTTCAAATATGCAACAAAGCACCAGGGCATCAGCAGCATGACCCTGCAGCGCTATACCTCCATCTGGAACAACTATATTTCCCCGACCATTATCGAGGAAAGGCAATTAAACATTGCCTCGATGGACGTGTTCTCCCGCCTTATGATGGACCGGATCATCTTTCTGGGACTGCCCATAGATGATTATGTGGCGAATATTATTCAGGCCCAGTTGCTCTTCCTGGATTCATCTGATCCATCCAAGGATATACAGATCTATTTCAATACCCCGGGCGGAACTGTGCATGCAGGATTGGGGATCTATGATACCATGCAGTATATCAGCTCTGATGTGGCAAGTATATGCACCGGTATGGCAGCCTCGATGGGAGCGGTACTACTGACTGCAGGAACAAAGGGTAAACGGTCCGCACTGAAGCATTCCAGGATCATGATACACCAGCCCATGGGAGGTGCACAGGGTACGGCATCTGATATCGAGATCACAACCAGGGAGATCCTGAAAATGAAGCGGGAGCTATACCAGATCCTGGCTGATCATTCAGGTAATCCCATCGAGAAGATTGAAAAGGATTCCGATCGTGATCACTGGATGACATCCAAGGAAGCACTGGATTACGGAATGATCGATGAGGTGCTGGAAAAGGGGAAAAGCAAAAAAGATTAATCTAAATTTCATAAAATGGACCGGTGTTCTTTTTGTGGCAGGGAAAAGCGTGATACCAATCTGTTAATCGCAGGGATATCAGGCCATATCTGTGACAGTTGTATTGAGCAGGCACACAGTATCCTCCAGGAGGAACTGAAGAAGAAATCAGAGTTTGATGTAAACCAGATCAAGCTTTCAAAACCATATGAGATCAAGCATTTCCTGGATCAGTATGTCATTGGCCAGGATTATGCCAAGAAATTTATTTCTGTCGCTGTATATAATCATTACAAGCGACTGGTCCATGTCCATAAAGAGGATACCAACGAGGTCGAAATAGAAAAATCCAATATCATCCTGGTGGGTGAAACCGGGACAGGCAAAACATTGCTGGCCCGTACCATAGCCAAAATGCTGCATGTACCCTTCACCATCGTTGATGCCACTGTGCTGACCGAAGCGGGTTATGTTGGTGAAGATATTGAGAGCATCCTGACACGGCTCCTGCAGGTAGCGGACTACAATGTAGAAGCGGCAGAAAAAGGGATTGTTTTTATCGATGAGATCGACAAGATCGCCCGTAAAAGCGATAATCCCTCCATTACCAGGGATGTTTCAGGAGAAGGGGTACAGCAGGGCCTGCTCAAGTTGCTGGAAGGTTCAATAGTAAACGTACCGCCACAGGGGGGAAGGAAGCATCCCGACCAGAAAATGATCCCCGTTAATACGAAAAACATACTGTTCATCTGCGGAGGAGCATTCGATGGCATTGAAAAAAAGATCGGGCAGAGGCTGAATACCAAAACCGTTGGGTATACCGCTGTTAAGGATGCCGATAAGGTTGACCGGAGCAACCTTCTGCAGTATGTTGCGCCACAGGACCTTAAGGCATTCGGCCTTATCCCTGAGATCGTGGGGCGCCTGCCTGTACTGGCATTCCTGAATCCTTTGGATAAGACTGCCCTGAGAAGTATTCTGACAGAACCCAGGAATGCCATTATCAAGCAGTATGAACTCCTGTTTGACATGGACGGCATCAAACTCAGCTTTGAGGATACCGTACTGGATTATATCGTGGAAAAATCCATAGAGTTCAAACTGGGTGCCAGGGGTCTCCGCTCTATCTGTGAAGCCATCATGATCGATGATATGTTCGATCTTCCTTCGAAAGAGGTCAAGGAGATCAACGTGGACCTGGATTACGCGAAAGAGAAATTTGAAAAATCAGATGTCAAAAGGCTGAAGGCTGCTTAATTTTATTTTGTTTATTGAACGAAAATCATTTTCTTTGATCCTACAAAGTACAGCAATGAACAATTTTACCCTTAACAACTGGTGGTGGCACATATCTGCATGGGGATCCCGTGAGTTGTGACGGCCATTGTTGAATAACAGTATAAAACAGGAAGGCTTGCCAATCACGGCAGGCCTTTTTTTATGCTTTATACCTATTCGGTACCTTGAATTAAAAAGTTTTAACAGATGCAAAAAGTAAAAATCAAAACAGCCCTAAAGCAGATCCTGGCGGATACCATCACACCTGTGAGCATATATCTGAGGGTCAGGGATATATTCCCCCAGTCCATCCTCCTGGAAAGCAGCGACTATCATTCCAACGAGGATTCCTATTCCTTCATATGCCTCCAGCCCTTTTCATCATTTACCGTTGACCAGGGGAAAATAACTGTGCAGGATGTGCATGGAGGGACCGTAATTCATGAAATCACCCAGGCAACATCGATCCCCGATGAACTGGCCGGATTCACCCAATCCTTTGAACTGGTCGATCCTGACCCGAGGATCAGGACCAATGGTTTCTTTGGTTATTCAGCCTATGATGCCATTAAATATTTCGAGGATATCAGGGTTGCCGAGAACCAGGATAGCCCTTATGCCATACCGGATTTGGTTTATTCCCTTTACAGGATCATCATAGCCATCAATCATTTCCAGAATACGCTGACCATCCTGGAAAACCAGACCGATGGATACGAAAGCCAGCTGGACTATATCCAGTCCCTGCTGTTCAACCGGAACATTGCAACCTTTCCCTTCCGCCCCAGTCAACAGGAGGAGTCCAATATGACAGATCAGGACTACATGGACATGGTCAGCAAGGGCAAGCAGCATTGTTACCGTGGGGATGTCTTTCAGATCGTGCTCTCGCGCCAGTTCAAACAGGATTTTACCGGGGATGAATTCAATGTATACCGTTGCCTGCGATCGGTGAACCCTTCCCCGTACCTGTTTTATTTTGATTTCGGGAGCTACAGGATCTTTGGTTCTTCCCCTGAGGCCCTGCTGCAGATCCAGGACAGGATAGCCTATATCCATCCGATTGCCGGCACATTCAAGCGGACCGGGGATGATGCGGTGGACCAGGATTCGGCGATCAGGCTCACCAGGGATAAAAAAGAGAATTCGGAACATATCATGCTGGTTGACCTGGCACGCAATGATCTGAGCCGCAATGCAGACCATGTTACGGTGGAAACTTTCCGTGAGATCCAGTATTACTCTCATGTGATCCACATGGTTTCCAAAGTATCCGGAATGCTGCCGAAGGATTATAATGCCATTCGTGTAATGGGGGATACATTCCCGGCCGGAACCCTTTCTGGGGCCCCGAAATACAAAGCTATGGAGCTGATTGACAGGTATGAGAACCAGCATCGCGGATATTATGGAGGGGGGATTGGTTACCTGGGATTTGACGGGGCCCTGAACCATGCCATCATGATCCGCTCATTTCTGAGCAAGAACAATTGCCTGTACTACCAGGCAGGAGCCGGCATTGTGGCAGAATCTGTCGAGGAAAACGAATTACAGGAAGTTAATAATAAACTTATGGCCCTGAAAAAAGCCATCGATATGGCAAAGGAGATCTAAGTCATGGAAAAAGTTGTGGTTATCGATAATTACGATTCTTTTACCTATAACCTGGTTCATGCACTGAACCAGATCACCGAATCGAAGGTTGATGTTTTCAGGAATGATAAGGTTGAAATGGATGCCCTGGCGGAATACACGCATTTCGTCCTGTCTCCCGGTCCCGGCATCCCTGATGAAGCTGGACTGCTGAAAGACATTATCCGGGAATATGCCCATGAAAAAAGGATGCTCGGGGTATGCCTCGGGCACCAGGCCATCGCGGAGGTTTTCGGAGGCAGCCTGATCAATATCAGCAAGGTGTTTCACGGGGTTTCAACCCGCATCCGGGTCCTGGACAGAGAAGATTACCTCTACAGGAACATCCCGTCTGAATTTGACGGGGGCCGCTATCACTCCTGGATCGTCTCAGAGAAGTACCTGCCTTCCTCCCTTCGCATCACTGCACGGGCCGAAGATGGTGAGATCATGGGCATGAGACACAATGAGTATGATGTAAAGGGGGTACAGTACCACCCGGAATCTGTTCTTACCAAGGAGGGCATGGCCATACTGACCAACTGGATCGTTGCATGATTTAAATGTAAAGCACGGAACCATGAAAGAAATACTGAATTATCTCTATGAACACAAGACCCTTGACAGGGAAGAAGCAAAAAAGGTCCTGACCAACATTGCCAGCGGGGTATATAATCATTCCCAGATCGCCTCCTTCATCTCGGTATACCTTATGCGGAGCATAACGGTGGATGAACTGACAGGTTTCAGGGATGCATTGCTTGACCTTTGTATGCCTGTTGATCTGTCAGCATTTGATGCCATTGATCTTTGCGGGACAGGCGGTGATGGCAAGGACACCTTCAATATCTCAACCCTGTCGACCTTTGTTGTGGCAGGAGCCGGCGTAAAAGTGGCCAAGCATGGGAACTACGGGGTATCCTCCTCCGTCGGGTCATCCAACCTGATGGAATCTGCCGGGTACAGGTTTTCCAATGACGAGTCAAAACTCAGGGCAGAGATTGATAAGGCCGGCATATGTTACATGCATGCACCGCTTTTTAACCCGGCCATGAAAAATGTGGCACCTGTCAGGAAGGAACTGGGCATGAAGACCTTTTTTAATATGCTTGGCCCCATGGTCAATCCAAGTTTCCCCTCCAGGCAGCTGGTGGGTGTTTACAGCCTGGAACTGGCCCGCCTGTATAACTACCTGTACCAGGCTGGTGACAAGGAATATGTTATCCTGCACAGCCTCGATGGATATGATGAGATATCCCTCACAGGTCCGTGCAAAGTGATCACAAGGACCATGGACAGGATCATCCAGCCTGCTGACCTTCGGTTGCCTGCCTATTCTGCCGAGCAGCTCCGCGGTGGCAGTTCTCCAGCCGATGCGATGCGGATTTTTATGGCTGTACTTCAGAATAAAGCAACTGATGCCCAGCGGGATGTGGTGGTTGCCAATGCAGGATTGGGACTCCAGGCCTGTTTTCCCGGGCGGAGTCTGGAAGATTGCCTTGGCATGGCCGGGGAATCTATCGAAAGCGGTTCGGCCCTGAAGGCTTTCGATACACTGATGGAAATGAATAAATAATGTAATTACACCGTGGATATCCTGAAAACCATAATCGCCGATAAAAGACAGGAACTGAAGTTGCAAAAGCAGAGGGTACCGATGGCCAGCCTTGAGGATTCTTTCCTTTTCAACCGGAAAACATTCTCATTGCGAGACCGGTTGGCCGATAGCAGTGCGACTGGGATCATTGCCGAGTTCAAACGAAAATCCCCATCCAGGGGACTGATCAATGAAAAGGCGGATCCGGTTAAAATAAGCAAGGGTTATGTTCAGGCGGGCGCAATCGGGTTATCAGTCTTAACGGATACAAGATATTTTGCCGGAAACCGGGAAGACCTGGTCAGGGTAAGGGAAACCAATCAATGCCCCATCCTCCGCAAGGATTTTATGATCGATGAATACCAGGTACTTGAAGCCAGGGCTTGGGGGGCGGATGTGATCCTGCTGATTGCCGCCGTCCTGGAAAAAGATAAGGTCCGGGATCTGTCTGCCATGGCCCATTCCTTGGGACTCGAGGTATTGCTGGAGATCCATCAGGAATCAGAGCTGGACTTTCTCGATGAAAACATTGATCTTGTTGGTGTCAACAACCGTGACCTGAAAAGAATGGTGGCCGATGTGAATACTTCAATAGCGTTGTCAGAAAAGATCCCTGCTGATTTTCTTAAAATATCCGAGAGCGGTATCTCTGATCCGGGAACAATTCTTAAACTTAAGGAATATGAATACCGGGGATTTCTCATAGGGGAATATTTTATGCAGCACGATGATCCGGTAAAAGCATGCCGGGAATTGATCGAGGGATTACAAAATGTTGAAAATAATCACGGGATAAATTGGATTTGAAGATTAAAATATGCGGGATGAGGGAGCCGGATAATATCCGGGAAGTATCAGGCTTAAAGCCTGATTATATGGGATTTATCTTTTACCCAGGTTCAAGAAGATACGCCGGCAGCCTATCACCTGCCGACCTGAAAGATTTTCCTGAAAGCATCGACAAAGTAGCTGTATTTGTTAATGCTTCAAGGGAAGGAATAATATCCACCTGCCAGGCCTATTCAATTCGCATCCTTCAGCTCCATGGAGATGAGTCACCGGATTTGTGCCAATCATTCCGGGAAGAGGGCTTCCAGGTCATCAAGGCGTTCAGGGTAAGACAGCTCCTGGATCTTAAAGAAATGGACCGCTTTGCCAGGGCATGTGATTTCATTTTACTCGATACCTCGGGTGAAGGATTCGGGGGGACAGGCATAAAGTTTGACTGGAAACAGCTTCAGCATTACACGCTTGAACTGCCGTTTTTCTTAAGCGGTGGGATTGCACCCGGGGATGCAGACAGGATCATGGATATGGATATTGCACAACTGTATGCAGTGGATCTGAACAGCCGGTTTGAAAGCAGACCCGGATTAAAGAACACAGGAGAATTAGAGAACTTTATCAGGAGGATCAGAGCCTGATTGATAATAAATTATGCTATGCAGTATGATGTAAACCAGGATGGATATTATGGGGATTTCGGCGGCGCCTTCATCCCGGAAATGCTGTATGCCAACGTGGAAGAACTGCGTCAAAAATACCTTGATATCCTGGAAGATGATGAATTCAAAAATGAATTCAAGCGCTTATTAAGAGATTATGTAGGTCGTCCTACACCCTTGTTCCATGCCGGCAGGCTTTCTGAAAGGCATGGCAGGCAGATATTCCTGAAACGTGAAGACCTTAGTCATACGGGGGCGCATAAGATCAATAATACAGTCGGGCAGATCCTAATGGCAAAGCGTCTTGGCAAACACAGGATCATTGCTGAAACCGGGGCAGGTCAGCATGGCGTTGCAACGGCTACAGTCTGTGCACTGATGGGGTTGGAATGCATTGTTTACATGGGGGAAACGGACATCACTCGCCAGCAGCCAAATGTGCTTAAAATGAAGATGCTGGGGGCCTCAGTGATACCTGTGCAAAGCGGCAACAAAACCCTGAAGGATGCAACCAATGAGGCCATACGGGATTGGATCAATCACCCTGAGGATACCCATTATATCATCGGTTCTGTGGTAGGGCCCCATCCCTATCCTGACCTGGTCACAAGGCTGCAGGCTGTGATCGGGGAGGAGATAGGCTGGCAGATCAGGGAAAAGACAGGTAAGGAATTCCCGGATTGCATAATCGCCTGTGTAGGTGGAGGAAGCAATGCAATGGGGGCCTTCTATCCATTCCTTGAAAACGAATCAGTCAGGATGATCGGCGTAGAGGCGGCCGGGAAAGGAATTGAGACTGAAGAAACCGCAGCTACCCTTGCCTGCGGAAGACCAGGGATCATCCACGGGAGCAAAACCATGCTCATGCAGGATGATGACGGGCAGATCATAGAGCCGTATTCCATTTCAGCGGGACTTGATTACCCGGGTATAGGGCCGATCCATTCATACCTGCACAAAACCGGCAGGGTTGAATACTATTCTGTTACAGACGAGCAGGCATTGGAGGCTGCCCTGGAATTAACCAGGCTGGAAGGTATCATTCCCGCCCTGGAAACTGCCCATGCGCTTGCCATACTGGGCAAGTTTGAATCAGATCCGGATGATATAATGGTGGTTAACCTTTCGGGGCGTGGGGACAAGGATATGGAAACCTATATAAAAGCATTTCAAGATGAACAGGATTGACAGACTATTCCAAGAAAGGGGCTCTGGTATTTTATCAGTCTACGCTACAGCAGGATACCCGGAGCTTCATGATACGACCAAAGTGATCCGGGAACTGGTCCAGAACGGGGTGGATATGATCGAGATCGGCATGCCCTTCTCAGATCCCCTGGCAGACGGGCCTCTGTTGCAGGTATGCAACCAGCAGGCACTGGATAATGGTATGACCCTGAACCTCCTGTTTGAGCAATTGGTATCCATAAAAGAGACTGTCGATATCCCCCTGCTTTTAATGGGGTATCTGAACCCGGTACTTAATTATGGCATAGAGAAATTCTGTAAAAGAGCCAATGAAATTGGCATGGATGGGATCATACTCCCGGATCTTCCCGTAAAGGAATATACAAAGCATTATCAAAAGCATTTCCAGGAGCATGGATTACATATGATCTTCCTGATTTCGCCCCAGACCTCTGAGGAAAGGATCAAAGAAATCGACACACTTGGGAGCGGATTCATATATATGGTTTCATCTGCTTCCACAACTGGCGTGAAAGATGGATTTCAGCCTGAACAGATCAGTTACTTTACGCGGATCAAAGAAATGAATCTGAAACTACCCCAACTGATTGGCTTCGGTATCTCTTCTGCGGAAACTTATCGCCAGGCCTGCAAATATGCAGGAGGGGCCATTATCGGTAGTGCCTTCATGAAACATCTCATGGGTGAAGGTTCGATTCATGATAAAATCAGCTCCTTCATACATCAGATCAGACCATAGCGGCCTTTCTTGAAAAGGTTAATACAACGTCACTAGGAATTCCGCAAAGCGGAACACCTCAGGCTCCTTTTGTATTAACCTTTTCAAGAAAGGAAGCCATGAGATATTTTGAAACCAGTTTAATCAAAATGCGTCTTGGTTGTAGGGAGAGGGTAGTAAAAACAGAGCCTATAAATATTGCTTGCAAGGTTTTCAGCGATGTTTTTACTACCCTCTCCTAAAATAAGAAAGCCGTCTTAATTTGACTTAAAACGGCTTCCCTGATATTATCTATTGGATGTAAAAACTACCACCTTCTGAGGTTAATGGTCCTGGATTCCTCATCGCCAACGGTTATAGTAACTTCCGGGTCACAGGTTCCGTCTCCGTAATCAAGGATGACATCGGGCCTTCCTTCAGCCGAGATCAGTACGGTACCTTTTGTGATGAAACGGCAACCGATCTCTTTCCACAGCGGGCTTATGATTTCCCTGGTGAAAGGAATTCCCTTCCTGTTAACACCGCTTGCTGTTCCGTTGATATGCCAGATATCATCGCGGGTATCCCACCTGGTATCTTCTCCTTCTACGAATGTACGGGTACGGTTAACCTCTTTGGAAATGACGATGTCTGAATCGGGTACATAAACCTTGCCCCCGGTCAGGACAACGGAAAAGTAACGTTTGCCCTCATATTCACCTTCCATATGGCGGCCCTCGTTGGTAACTACCCTGGTTCCTTCTACCTTGTGATCATTAATGTAAAAATCTTCAAGCTCAACGGTCCGGGAAGATCCTTCCTCCCACATGGGACCGGAAACGGTAATGATGATCTTTCCTTTCCTGGTTCTCAGGCTGTGGGAACATCCATCACCGTAGTCAACGATGATCTGCCTTGGCCAGAAGGCATCGGTTGATGAAACAATACTGATGACCGGGCATGTATCCAGTTCGGATTTGGTTGCCGGCATCATATAACCAAAAGCATCCATGATATTCATAACCATGTCGACCTGTGTAAATACATCATCGTATGCCAGATCTGCTATGGCATCGTCTTCAGCGGTCATCAGATCGATGTCTTCAACGCTTTTGTTCTGCTCACATGCGATCATGGTAAGTGCCGCGATGATCATAATGGATAAAACCGATATAAAACTTCTCTTTTTCATGACTTTGCAATTTAAATTAATAATTCATAACGGAAATTTATGTTTTTAGTTGCGTCTGTTTTCCATTTTTACGCTCTCACAGTGTTACACACGCCACTTTTGAATTACCCTTACTTGGTTTAAATATTTTTCCGGATTTTTCTCATCTTTGCCTGCCACAAGGGAAGGATATGACAAATAACAAAGCAGGTGTCTATATCAGTGTGGTGGCTGCCATGATCATGTGGAGCCTTACCTTTGTATGGTTCAAGATCGTAAATGAGTATTATGGACCATTTACCATTGTATTCCTGAGATTATTCGTATCCACAGTTATCCTGCTTGGCATTTCAGGGTTCTCATCTGTACTTCAGAAGATCCAGCGGGCTGATGTGTTAAGATTCCTGGTCCTTGCATTCATCTATCCGTTTACCTATTTCATTGCTGAAAGCCTTGGCCTGACCATGATATCTGCATCCCAGGGTGCGGTTGTTATCTCCACCATACCTTTGATTGTGCCGGTCGGGGCTTATCTGTTATTGAATGAAAGGGTAACCATGCTGAACATCATCGGGATCCTGATATCCTTTACGGGAGTGGTTATTGTTGTGATGAAAAGGGATTTTTCATTCAATGCGGCACCAGCCGGCATATTGCTTATGCTGCTGGCGGTTTTCTCCGCGGTGGGATATACATTGATGGTCAAAAAACTGACCGAAAAATATAACGCATTCACCATTACTGCCTATCAAAACATCATTGGAAGCTTATTGTTCCTTCCCCTGTTTCTTATTTTTGAATCAAGTGACTTCCTCTCATCCCAGCATTCGGTGGAGGCCATTGTTAACCTGGGATACCTGGCTGTTTTTGGTTCATCCCTGGCATTTATCCTGTTTAATTACGGGGTAAAGGTCCTTGGCGCCACAAAAACCGAGATATTTACCAACATCATTCCCGTACTTACAGCTGTATTCGCTTATTTTATGCTTGGTGAGGATCTTGGATTCCAGAAGCTTTTTGGCATCGCTGTGGTGCTGTCAGGTCTGTTCCTGGCCCAGTTAAAGACAAGGAAGAGGCCATACGATCATTTAATTGCTCCCTGATCTTTTCCCAGAGAAATATTTTGGTATATTTCACGTTTGTAAAGCTAGTACCCATCACATGTTCAGGTTAAAAGCGGCTTCTGGTTTTTTCGGTCTGATCATCATTGCCTCGCAGTTGTCAGCACAGCTTGGCGGCAATGCTACCTATGCCTTTTTGAACCTGACCAATTCTGCACGTGTAGCTTCCCTTGGAGGCAAGGTTGTGAGCATATGGGATGATGACCTGAACCTGCCTTTCCACAACCCGTCCCTGCTGCATGAAGGCATGTCAAATCACCTGGTACTGAATTATGTGAATTATTTCTCCGATATAAATTACGGATATGTATCCTATGCAAGGAGTTTTGATGGGGTAGGGAATTTTGCAGCCGGTCTCCATTACATAAATTATGGCAAATTCACTGCTGCAGATAATGTCGGAAACATAACAGGAGAATTCCGGGCGGCTGAATATGCTTTCAATATGTTTTATGCCAGGGCTTTGGACAGCAGTTTCAGCATAGGGGTCAACCTGAAACCTGTCTATTCCGTGCTTGAGACATACCGTTCCTTCGGTATGATCGCCGATTTTGGGGTGAACTATACCAGCAGGGATAAATTGTTCAGCGCTGGACTGGTATTCCGGAATGTGGGTGTACAGATCAAACCTTACCATGAGGGGCACAGGGAACCTGTCCCTTTTGAGATCCTGATCGGGCTGTCACAAAGGCTCAAACATGCACCATTCCGCTTTTCACTGGTTGGACATAACCTCCAGAAACCTGACCTGACCTATGAGGATCCGGCAAAGAAAGATGAAGAATATGACCCCATTACCGGGGACCCGTTACCGGAAAACAAATTTGCCAAATTTGGGGATAACCTGATGCGGCACCTGATCTTTGGCGTAGAATTTATTCCGTTCGAGAATTTTTACATCAGGGCAGGTTATAATTACCAGCGCAGGCAGGAACTGAAGATCAGCAGCCGGACAGCCATGGTTGGGTTTTCCTATGGTTTTGGCATCAAGATCTCAAAGTTCCATCTCAGTTACGGACGGGCAACCTACCACCTGGCAGGTGCCTCCAACCATTTCTCCGTATCCACGGATTTTTCATCTTTTTACAGAAAACGGAATTAATTTCCCGGGGAATTACATTTTCGTAATTTAGCATCCTTGATTCACCCTTGTAAGCATGAAAAAATCCAAGCAGGACCTGGTCATTGCGATTGACGGGCATTCCTCCGGAGGCAAGAGCACCTATGCCAAAATGATCGCGAAAGAGCTGGGCATTACCTATGTTGACAGCGGGGCCATGTACAGGGCCGTGACCCTGTATGCCATGGAAAACAACCTGATCAGGGATAACATTATAGATGGGCAGGAACTGGTCAGACAGCTTGATCAAATCAGCATTGAAATTATATTTAACCCGGAAGAAGACCGTTACGAAACCTGGCTGAATGGGAGAAATATCGAAAAAGAAATACGTACCGTCGCCGTTTCAAATTATGTCAGCCCGGTCAGTAAGATCCGTGAGGTCAGGGAGGCCATGGTTGATCTGCAACGGAAAATGTCCCGTGACAAAGGGGTGGTGATGGATGGCAGGGATATTGGAACAGTTGTCTTTCCCGATGCTGATATCAAGATCTACCTCACGGCGGAACCAGATATACGGGCACAGAGGAGATTCGATGAGTTAAAGCAGAAGGGAATGGAAGCAGGTTATGATGAAATTCTTGAGAATATAATGGACAGGGACCACCAGGATTCAACCCGTGATATCAGTCCCCTGAAAAAAGCCGATGATGCCATTGAACTCGATAATTCCTCAATGACCCCGGAAGAGCAAATGGTCTGGTTTATGAACAAATTGGAAGAGAAATTTGGGTGAGTAAAATGATCAGGATAGAAGTGGATAACCACTCCGGCTTTTGTACCGGCGTAGTAAAAGCAGTTAAGGCAGCAGAGGAAATCCTGGACCGCGAAGGTACCCTGTATTCCCTGGGAGAGATCGTGCATAACGCCGAGGAGATCGGTAGGCTCCGGGGAAAGGGATTGCGACCGATAGATTATCAGGCGTTCAGTAAGCTGCAAAATGCCAGGGTACTGATCAGGGCCCATGGAGAGCCTCCCGAGACCTTCAGGCATGCTGAAGACAACAGTATCCAGCTGGTTGATGCCACCTGTCCAATCGTGCTGAAACTTCAGAAACAGATCCGGGAGCGGGCTGAGATTTTTGGTGAGAGCAACGGAAGCATACTGATATTCGGTAAATCTGACCACCCGGAGGTCCGTGCCCTGGTGGGACAAACCAACGGAAAGGCCAGGGTTGTCAGGAAGCCGGAGGACCTGGATAAAAAAAATATCCGTCCCCCCCTGGCACTGTTCTCACAGACTACCATGAACACGCTTGAGTATGCCAGGTTTCAGCAAGGCCTGAAAGAATACATGAAGATAAAAGGCTGGGATCCAGACCAGGGACTGGTTATTTATCATAGTATCTGCGGACAGGTTTCATCGAGGGATAGCCTGATCCGGGAATTTGCGGCTAAATTTGACCTCGTTTTCTTTGTAAGCGGGAAGAACAGCTCCAACGGGAAGGTATTATTTCAGGCCTGCAAGGAGGTTAATAAAAATTCCTTTTTCATCTCTTCGCCCGAGGAATCCGATAGGGTAGCATTGGAGGATGTTGCATCCATTGGAATATGCGGCGCCACTTCAAGTCCCATGTGGTTATTATCAGCCATAAAGGACCGACTTTCTGCAAGGTTAAATATTAACAAGTCATAACATTGAACGCATGATTATTTATCCAAAAATTTTATAATTTTGGATGCCTTTTTAAGACCAGCAAATATATGGCAAAGATTAAAAAAATAGGGGTGCTCACATCGGGAGGCGATGCCCCCGGGATGAATGCAGCCATCAGGGGAGTGACCCGTACAGCTATTTATAACCGGTTGAAAGTCATTGGGATAAGGCATGGCTACGAAGGAATGATCCATGGTCTTTTCAAGGAGTTGAAAGCGCATAATGTCAGTGATATCATCCAAAAAGGCGGCACCATTTTAAAAACTGCCCGGAGTAAGGCCTTCAGGACAGTTGAGGGAAGAAAACAGGCATACGAGCACCTGAAAAGGGAAGGCATTGATGCCGTAGTGGTAATCGGTGGTGATGGAACCATTATGGGAGCGAGAAAATTCTCTGAAGAATATGATATTCCTTTTGTGGGTATACCTGGGACCATTGATAATGATATTTATGGGACCGACTATACCATTGGCTACGACACAGCCCTGAATACCGTTGTCGAGGCCATCGATAAAATCAGGGATACGGCCAGTTCCCATAACCGCTTGTTCTTTGTCGAGGTGATGGGAGCAGATGCAGGTTTCATCGCGTACCGAAGCGGGATTGCCACAGGTGCTGAAGCGATACTGGTGCCCGAGATGAAAGGACAGGTGGTGGGACTGAAGGATTATCTCGAGAAAGGATTCAAGAGGAAAAAAGCAAGTAATATCATTATTGTTGCCGAGGGAGATGAATCAGGAGGTGCCTTTGCCATTGCCAAGAAGGTAAAGAATGATTTCAAGGATTATGATGTACGTGTATCCGTCCTGGGACATATACAGCGCGGGGGGACACCCTCTGCCTACGACCGGGTAACAGGAAGTTTGTTCGGACACGCAGCGGTAGAAGCGTTGCTGGATGACCAGAAAAGTGTTATGATAGGCTATACAGACGGTGAGATCAGTCATTGTACCTTTAACAAAGCCATAAAGCTGCAAAAGCACGTTGACCTTGAAAAACTGGAGATCGCGGAGATCCTTTCGGTTTAAGATAATTGAATTGAAAATATAAATTGGGGACAGTCATGAAGTACTTTCAGGGCAGTCCCTTTTTGTTTATATTCGTTTACCTTTCCATCAATTATGTCTGTCGAAAACGAATATGCCGAAGTGATCCTGCCGGTCCCCATTCCGACCCGGTTTTCCTACCGCATCCCGGCATCACTTTCCGCAAAGGTAAAACAAGGGGTAAGGGTGCTGGTTCCATTGGGGACACAAAACCTTTACAGGGGTATCGTACGCAGATGCAGCAAGGAAGGACCGGATGTTGACAAAGTAAAAGATATCCTGGAGGTACTCGATGAATATCCTGTGGCAGGTGACGTTCAGTTTCGTTTCTGGGATTGGATGGCTGAGTATTATATGTGCACCCCGGGGGAGGTTTACCGGGCGGCAATGCCACCGGGACTTCAAAAGAGATATATCCCCCGGGTTGAAACATGTGTGATGCTGGCAGAGCCTTTCCGGGATGAGCAGAGGCTTAATAAGGCCATGGATGGGCTGGGAAGGGCACCGAAACAAATGGAGATACTGCAGCATTTGCTAGCACTGGCCATGGATAAAGGATCCGTAGCCTCGGGTCTGATAAAATCTGAACTTTCAGCAGGACACGGCTTCAGTCAGAGTGCCTACCAGGCACTGCTTAGGAAGAAAATTCTGGTTGAGTACAGGGAAGAGATAAGCCGGCTGGGAGATTCCGGAAGTCCTTCCCGGGCATTTAAACAACTGAGCGATCTTCAGCAAAGGGCGCTTGACCAGATCAAAATGCTGTTGCGAAAGCAACCCGTAGTCCTTTTGAAAGGAGTTACCTCCAGCGGCAAAACCGAGATTTATATCCAACTGATACGGGAGCAGATAAAGTTAAACCGGCAGGTCCTTTAC
>LJUP01000284.1 GCA_001303955.1 Bacteroides sp. SM23_62
AGGATGAGTCAAAACTCCCGCTTGCCGCAAACAAGGCAAAAGAGGTAATCGATATGCATTACTATGAGCTACTGCCCATTGACCAGTTATGGTTACTGAGTAATCAGAATAGCAAGGAATCCGTGTTCTCAATACAGTGTTCTGAAGTGGAGGATATACGTAATGGTTGGCCTGTTGCCTACAGTTTCCATGAGGCCAGGGGATGGTCGGATATGTATCCCGAACTACGGTTTTTCAATGCTTTCCCCGAAGGTCCCCGGAAAGAGTACACCTTCCATACAGAGATTCCGCAAAGAGGGGTCGTCGGTGGACAAATAGTCACAATGGACCCTCCTACAGTACCATGGCAGGAATCACAGCGCCAGCATCCTATGTATAGAAAGTATACCGTTTCGGTGAATCTCAACGTGGGTAACAGAGTAACTGGATACCGGGCCATTGAAGTGATCAGATATGCCGAGGTATTACTGATTTTTGCCGAAGCTCAGGCAAGAATAGGTGAGACTGCCGAATCAATCGAAGCCTTGAACCAGGTACGAAGAAGGGCTGCAGGATTACCTTATGATGTACCAGTAGATACAGTTGACTTGATTACGGCAACCGTAAATGAGATCATTGATGAGAAGGGATGGGAACTGGCAGGTGAATACAAGCGCTGGTACGATCTGATCCGGACCGAAAGACTTGAAGAAATTACTCTTTTAAGGGATCCGGCAGAAAATGTTGATTTGGTAAGACAGCCGACCAAAGCGCTGTATATTTCTCCCATTCCTTTTGAGGCCATATCAACGAGCAAGCTGATCGAGAATCCCGAAGGATTCAAAATTCAATAAGCAATAGACAGCGTAGATTTAGGTTAGGTTATGTATCATTCAAACAGGACGTGCATTCGTCCTGTTTGAATGTTTTTGGATCTTCGATGACTGGTTGATCAATGGAGGAGGCAATGAAATACTGAGTATATTGCAAATAATCCCCTGGGTATGCGAAATCTAATAATTGCCATAATTGCTACAGCAGTTTGTATCAACTTTATAGCGTGCAGGAAACACAAGGATGAAAATCTCCCCAATATCATTTTCATTTTCCCGGATCAGTACCGGAATTACAGTCTGGAGTTCTGGTCACAGGCCGATAATGCTAAGTACTTACAGGGTAGTCCGGATCCGGTTTCTACGCCGGCATTAGACAGATTGGCAAACGAGGGTGTGGTTTTTAACCGGGCAGTTAGCAATTTCCCGCTTTGCAGCCCATACCGTGGAATGCTGTTGTCAGGGATGTATCCTGACCGGAACGGGCTGACCACCAATTGCAGGGACGACCGTGATGTGCAGTTAAGATCAGACGCGGTTTGTATCACAGACATTTTCTCAGCGGCCGGTTACCATGTATCCTATTTCGGGAAATGCCACTGGCAAAGGACGGAACCCCTGTTCGATGAGCAAGGGACATACATCGGTTCGACCCAGGCCCCCGGAGGACACTTCATCAACCGGTATGATACCTATGTCCCGGCCGGGCCTGACAGGCATGGGATTGATTATTACTTTCATGTGTTAAAGGATAACCATTTTAATCCCTTAGTCTATTCAAACGACCCGCTAGCCATTGAAGGCAAAAAAGACGGTGAATTGTACATGCCCGGCAGGTTTTCATCTGAATTGGAGTCTGAAAAGATCATCGATTACCTCAACAATACCCACGGTCAGAGAGACCCTGAAAAACCATTTTTCATGATCTGGTCATTGAATCCTCCGCATAATCCCTGGACTGAACAAAGTACCTATATGGAGTTCTTTGATCAATATACAGAATCAGGTAAAGTAAACCTGGATAAACTATTAACACGCGAGAATGCGGATAGCACAGCCGGTCCTCATGCACCCTATTACTTTGCCAATGTGAGTGCAGTTGATCATTTCATCGGAAATGTCCTGGATCACCTGGATGAATTAGACCTTACGGAAAATACCATTATTGTCTTTTCTTCCGACCATGGTGAAATGTTGGGCAGCCATGGGAAACAGGGCAAGAATGTGCCTGAGATCGAAGCCTTCAATATTCCTTTTATCATAAAATGGGGAAATCAGTTACAACACCGTGTTGAAGATCTGATTTTAAGTGTGCCGGATGTAATGCCTACGCTGCTTGGATTGGCCGGGATGGAAAATAAAATCCCGGAGGAAGTCCAGGGAAAGAACTATGCCGGAATCTTAAAAAATCCTGATTCAGATCTGACAGAAAAACCAATTTCTGCACTTTTTATCAATATGAAATCGAGGGGTGTTTATACGGGAGACCAGATGTTTGTTGTCAGGGAGAGTGGAGGCACTTTTGCGGAAGCATATGGTTACGATAATATTAACGATCCATATCAGCTGCATAAAATTCCTTTCGATAAGATAGAAAACGGTCAGGATCTGAGAACCGAACTGGTCAGACTACTCAAGGTAACAAATGACAAGTGGTTCCAGGAGAAAATCTGTTCAGATCTACTTGCTTATTGAAATATTCTCCCATGGATTAATATTCAGCATATGAGATATTTTTTGTTGCTTTCCGTTATTCTTACTACACAGGCTTGTTCATACAATACTCAGAAAAATGACAATCCTCCAAACCTGCTCTTTGTCATGATGGATGATCTTGGCTACGGGCATTTTGGTCCGAATAACAAAGACCTGGCAATCGAAGCGTTCAACCCATGGTTTGTCAGGCTGGTTAAGGAGAACCAGGATTATTCACCCAAACAGGCACTTGCCTTCTCAAAAACCGCCAGCCCTACCCTTAACCGGCTGGCCAGCGAAGGCATTCTGTTCACGAATGCCTATACGAGCAGTAACCTGTGTGCCCCCTCCAGGCTGGGCATTGCCACCGGTTTACACCAGAACCGGCTGGGTGTTTACCGGAACGTTGATTGCGAGCAGCGGGGACTGGACCCTGGCAGCCACCTCGCGGCGGTTTTGCAGGATATGGGTTTTGCGACTGCCCATATTGGAAAATGGCATATTGGACAACGTGATCAAAGAATCCTCGACAAACTGGCCGATAGCCTGGGACTGGATCTACAACTGGACCGCTGGGGAAATCTGAGGAATCGTCCGGATATCTACCTGGCATTCATGAATTCCGGGTACCTTGGGTCCGTGATAGATCAACACAATCCGCTTCAGAACGGATTTGACTACTACTATGGCTATAATTACTGGGCCAGTCAGTTTTACAATTCCACCCTGGTCTGGGAAAACTACACGCATGCAGGGAAACAACAGGGTTATAATACAGATGTGTTCACTGACAAAGCGCTTGAATTCATTAAATCGTCTGTTGAAAAAAACCAATCCTTTTATGTCCAGTTGCACTACCATGCCGTACATGATTCCCTCGAGCCAAAAGCCCCGGATATGTATTACAATAAATTTGAATCCAATTCCTATGACTTGAATAATTTTTATGCCCATGTAAATGCTGTCGACTTAAATATACAGAGGATCCTGGACTATCTCGAATCCAAAGATCAGTTGGAGAACACTTTGATAATATTCACCTCGGATAACGGGGGACAGGTAGGTGGTCCGTCGGTCCTGCCTGGGAACGCACCATTTTCGGGACAAAAAGGTACCTACTTTATGGGAGGGATGAGGGTCCCCTTTTTCTGTTTCTGGCCTGCCGGTATCCAGGAGGCAAAACGGCTTGACCACCTGGTTTCCACTTTGGACATAATACCCACGCTCATCGATGCGGCAGGAGGTAAGGTGCCAGATTCGATTGATGGAAAAAGCCTGCTTCCCCTGCTGACGGGGGAAAATGACGAAGCGGTTCATGACTATCTGGTGTGGACCGGTATACATTCCCGGTACTGGGGATTTATGAAAGAATCCATCATGGAACCTTCTGCAGGGGAAAGGTCCCGGGCGCCCTTTGCCTGGGCAGTCGTCAAAGACGGATACATCCTCCGGCATGTTGGGTCGATTGTACCGGGACTATACAAGGATTTGCCGGACGGCGAAAATCCGACTACACGGCTTTATAAGATCCTGGAAGACCCGGCAGAGACCATGGACGTGTCGGAAGAAATGCCTGAGATACATAAAAGCATGCGGGAAATCTACAGAAAAGAATCCGTTGATTTCCCGCCACCCTATTATGTTGGTATCGACAAATGGAAAGAAATAACCACTTATTGATCACAATCTGAATCCTGGAACTGCTCATTCCAGCAATGCCATTCACCGTCCCCAAAATAATCAGGCGATTTTACCATGCCTGTCTTTGTCTCGGTATTGTATTTTATGTTGACCTCATTGGTCGCTGTGACCAGTGTATAAAATGCATCATAGTCCGGATCATCAACGATCCCGTAGGTGATGTAACTTCCCAGTTCTTCGGATCCGGCCTTCACATTGGTATAGGTGATTTCAGAGGTGCCAGCTTCCCAGTCCTTGGTCCATTGAATATCCAGCCATTGCACATTGTTGGCGGGACTTTCATATAATTTCCAACTGGCATGCGTGTGGTCATACCTGATGGTTCCTTCAAACCACTTGAAATCCTCGAACGCTTCCACACCTGTTTTGGAGATAAACATCTCTGCTGTGAATTTTTCATTGGATATCCTTGTGGTTACCAATCTTGCAGTATAAGTATCCACAGAATAGGACCATTGCCAGGTATCGTCGCCCAGGAATTCAGGGGTATGATTGAATGATTCCAGGTAAACTGCCACCGGCACGGCCAGGGCAACCGTGGTAACCAGGTTCCAGACACCCACAGTAACATACGAATAGGTGAAATGCTTGTAGGTGTTCAATGATTTCAGATTATCTGTAGTATCGGGGAAAACAGTGAAATCACTGAAATCCATCTGGAAGGATTCTATCGGGGGCATAACCGGCTGGCCATCATTGTCATCCTTTTTGCATGAAACGCTGACCAACGCGATAATCACCATAACGGCCATAAATGAAAAAAGTGTTTTCTGTTTCATATCATCATCATTTAAAGTTCACATTCCATGCTACGCGAACCAAGACAGATGGTTACACCACAGGTATTATTATTGACAAGAATTTTATTTTCCCGGGTGGTTGAGAGGCAGGGTAATGATAAATACTGTGCCTTCTCCAGGCTCGGAAGTAACTTCAACCGTCCCGGCGTGTTCTTCTATGATTGAATAAGAAATGGATAATCCGAGCCCTGTTCCCTCGCCAACGCTCCGCGTAGTAAAAAATGGCTCGAAGATATGATCCCTTACTTCAGGTGACATGCCCATACCATCATCCCTGATGGAGATCTTCACCTTATCCTTACTACTGCTGGTCTCAATGAAGATCTCGCCTTCACCCTTTATGGCCAGGATGCTGTTGGTAAGAATATTCATGAATACCTGATTCAATTTACCCGGCAAGCACTCAACGTGGGGGATCTTTCCATAGTTTTTATGAACCGTAATCCTGTTCTGCATTTTGTGGTGCAGCAGCAACAGGGTAGAATCAATCCCATCATGGATATCGACCGGTTTAAACTCGTTTTCATCCATCCTGGAAAAAGTCCTGAGATCCTTTACGATCTGCATTGAACGTGAAGATCCCTCGATGATCCCTTTGAAAAGATTCTGCGTTTCTTTGATCAGGTAGTCCAGATCCACAGTTTCCTTTAGCTCTTCCACTTCAATAAACCCAGCGGAAAGATCATTTTTTTTAATGACCGAGTCATACTTGTTCAGCAATGAAAGAAGATCTTCCACATTTCTCTGCAATGGTTTGATACTGGTGCTGACAAAATTGATCGGATTATTCAGCTCATGTGCTACCCCGGCTGTAAGCTGTCCGAGTGAGGCCATTTTCTCGGATTGTACCAGATGAGTTTGAGCCTGCGTCAGCTCATCCAGTGTTCTATTGAGTTCATAGGTTTGTTTTTCGAGTTCATGGTTAAGCATGGCAAGATGATCTTTCTGTGAGATGATTTCTTCGTTCTGCTGGCACAATTCATCATTTTTTATGCGCAGCGATACGAAAAGATTCTCCAGCTTTTTCTTCTGGGATTCGATTTCCTTATTCTTGTTCTGCAGGTCAATGTTGGCTTTTCTTTTAATGTAATACCGGTTCAGTATGACAATGACCAGAATTACGACCAATCCAAGCAACACAATCATATAATTCCTGAACTGCTTTTGCCTGGCAATTTCTGCCAGCTGTAATAATTCCCTCTGTTCAAATTCATGCTGCATTACCAGCTGGGTGATCTTCACAAGGTTTTCCTCACGGTAAAGGCTGTCATAGGTTTCCTTGTAGAGGATATACATTTGATAAGCTTCCTTGAACATGTTCTGTTCTGCGTAAATCTCACTCAATACCTGAGCGGCATTTCTGATCCGGATGGGTGATCTGGTCTCATTGCCAAGATTCAGTGATTCAGTAAGGTATTTTACGGCATTTTGCGAATCCCCGGTCATTCTGTAATACATCCCCAAACTGTAATAGGAAGCGGCAAGTCCGAATTGATCCCCGAGTTCCTTAAATATTTCACCGCTTTTCATCAAACTACTGAGAGATTCACCATGGTTTCCCATTTTTAGATATGTCTCGCCAATACTTATCAGGGAATAACCCAAACCGATCCTGTTACCCAGGAATTCCCTGATCTTCATGGCTCTCTTGTAGGACATAATGGCGTTTGAGTATTCCTCCAGGTTTGTGTAAGCAAGGGCGATTTGATGACAGCAATATGAGACTCCCACACTATCCCCCACGTCCTCAAAGATTTCCAGCGCCTTTAATTCATATTCCAGGGCTTTCCGGGAGTTATCCTCCTGGTTGTAAATGTCCCCGATATTATTGAAAGCGTAGGCAAGCTGCTGGTCATTATTATGATCTTCAGCTAATCTTTGTGCGCTAAAAAAGTACTCCAGTGCCGTGGCGTGGTCCCCGACATTCCGCTGGATGATCCCCAGGTAGTTATTGATGCTGGCCGCTTCTTCAAACATTTCCAGCTCTCTTACAAGGGACAGTGCCTGCAGCCCGTAGTTCAAGGCATCCGAGGGATTGGTGTACCTGTTCTCCCAGCATAATTCCTTTAGCAGCCTGATTTTTGCGGTATCAGGAGCAGTATCCAGCAGGTTCCGCAAACTGTCATTTTCCGCCTGCGGGAACAGATTGACTGAGAGAAAGATCAATATCAGGACAGATGTCACCTTCATGGACACAGACAGCTCTTATGACGATTCCACATCAAAGATAGAAAATCCTCAATGTAAATATCAGGGTTAGAATCCGATCCTGGCCAGGTAAATGGCTGTTTTTGCTTCATGTGAAGAATAATAGCTGATCCGGAGGGATCCCTCATATTCTGCCATTCCTGCATAGCTGGTATCCCCTCCGGACGGCAGTTTCAGGCATTCTTTCAGGTTTCCTTCGACAGGATCCACCAGGCAAAGGGAAGTGCGGGCCTTGGGCTCGTACAGGCGCACTGTGGCAAGGAGACGGCCATCGGAAAGCTGGATGATTTTGGGTCCGCCGATCCGTACTCCCAGGTCCTGCCATTTCCATTCCGTATAGGGAGGATCAGACTCTCCCAGCAAGGCAGTGGCTGTCCCTTTATCACGCCTCAGCAGGCAGTAGGCCCTGCCATTTTTACCAAAGGCCAGCGAGGATTCGTTTGGATAGCTCTCCGGCTGCGGGAAGATACTGTC
>LJUP01000039.1 GCA_001303955.1 Bacteroides sp. SM23_62
ATCGCCTATCTGTTCGTAAATGACATACCTGTCAATAGTGTCTGTAGGATTAGGATACCATGTAATGTAAACGTATCCGGTTGCAGTAGTATCCATACTGACATAATCTATATTTGGTGGATCAGGACCCGGTGGAGGCCCTACCTGTGCCAGTCCCGATGCCGGTAGAAGCAGGATGATCAAAAATATATAAATACGAATTGCCAAGAATGCAAATTTTAAGACCGGTATCTTAAAACTACAAATAAAATTGAACTTTTCGGCCCTGTGTTCATGAATAACGGGAATCTGCCGCGATTTGATATTTTATTTCCCCCCGGGATTCAAGCATATGGGTCAGAGACAGTTCATTTTGATCCTGAGTGCCCTGATCGGACTGCTGGTGGGACTGGGCGCAGTAGTGATTAAAAACCTGGTCCACCTGATCCAGGAATCCCTGACAGTGGGGCTGGTTCCGGAGTTCCATCATGCTTTGTACTTTATTTTCCCAATGATCGGGATCCTGCTTGTCATCCTGTTTATCAAATATATTAACAAACGGCCGGTGCAACATGGTATCCCGGGTGTTCTCTATGCCATTTCCAAAAACAACGGGATCATCAGGAGGCACAATCTCTATTCCTCCGTGATAAGCAGTGCACTCACTGTCGGTTTTGGGGGGAGTGTGGGACTGGAGGGACCGACTGTTGCCACCGGGGCGGCGATCGGGTCTAATATCGGCCGGGAATTCAGGATGAGTTACAAGCAGATCATACTGTTGCTGGGTTGTGCCTGCGCTGGGGCCATGTCATCCATCTTCAAGGCACCCATTGCCGCCATTGTTTTTGCCCTGGAGGTGATCATGCTCGACCTAACGCTGGCCTCGCTGGTTCCCCTGCTGGTTGCATCTGTAACCGCCGCTTTGACCTCCTATCTTTTCATGGGACAGAACGTGCTTTACGCTGTCGAAATCCAGGAATCCTTCATCATGAAGCATGTCCCATACTATATTTTGCTGGGTATTCTCGCAGGCTTCATGTCGGTATATTTCACCCGGATCTACATGTTTGTTACCGGGATCTTTGAGCGGATCAAAAGCATTTGGTACCGTCTCCTGATAGGGGGATTGGCCCTGGGTGTCCTGGTCTTTTTCATACCCTCCCTCTACGGGGAAGGGTATGAGGATATAAACAATGCCCTGAATGGCAATTACGCCTATCTTTTCGACCAGTTTCTTTACGAAGGATTCCGGGACAGCATCATGGTCATGCTGATCATCCTTTTTTTCATCCTGGCCCTGAAAGTCGTGGCCACCAGCATTACTTTCGGTGCCGGGGGGATTGGCGGGATATTCGCACCATCCCTGTTCGTCGGGGTCAACCTGGGATTGTTCGTGGCCATGGTGATGAAGGTGCTGGGCATCGATGTGCCGGAAGGCAATTTTGCCCTTGTGGGGATGGCCGGTCTGATCGCAGGTGTGATCCATGCACCACTTACGGCCATCTTCCTGATCGCTGAAATTACGGGGGGATATGAATTATTTATGCCCCTGATGATCGTATCTACCATATCCTATGCGACGACTAGATTCTTTGTTGCCAATTCTGTCTATACCATTCAGCTGGCAAAGAGGGGGGAGCTGATGACCCATGACAAGGATAAGAATGTATTGCTGCTGATGAAGGTTGACAGCCTCATCGAAAGGGATTTCAGCAAGATCCACCCAGAAGCCACCCTGGGGGACCTTATCAAGGTCATTAAAAAAGCCCACCGGAATATTTTCCCTGTCGTGGATGAAGACGGTATCTTCTACGGGATTGTAAAAATGGATGACATCCGTCACATCATGTTCGAGAAAGACAGCTGGGATACCACCTATGTCCGTGACCTGATGTTCATGCCCCGCTTTACCATAAAGCAGGACGAATCCATGGAAGAGGTGGCCAAAAAGTTTCACGTCAGCAGCCGCTACAATATCGCTGTCCTGGATGAAGGAAAATATGTCGGGTTTGTGTCCAGGGCCAAGGTGTTCTCCACCTACCGCAGCATGCTCAAGGAAATCTCACGGGAATAGGTATTTTTTAGCCCTTTAAACGTCTTTCAACATCTCTTTCATCAGTGTACATGCACACCTTGCACTCTCTTCGACAAATTCAACACCCACCCTTTGACCCTTCACAACTGGCAATGGATGGCATAATTCGTAGCTATACCAGCCATCGTATCCGATGGATTTCATTGCCTTTATAAAATGGGGATAATAATTTTCCACTTTGATTTCCGGTTCTCCTGTGGCGGACAGATGATTCTCCTGTATATCTTTGATCCGGCCACTGGCATCTTTTCCGAATTCACCCCCGAAATGGGTTAGTACCTGCAGGTCTTTAACGGCCTGTGCAGCTTCCATCATGTTTTCAGGGCTTTTATCATCCATGATGGGAGCATCCAGACAGGCTTTCAGGTTCGGTGAATCCACTTCTTTGATCATACGCATCATATCCTTCCAGTCGTTGATCACCGGTTTATGGTTTTGCAGCGCCAGCGTAACGCCGAAATCCCCGGCATATTTTGCGCTTTCAATAAGTCCCTCCCTGCACCAGTCCCAGATCTGCTCCGGTTCAAACATAAGGTGTGCATGCTTCCAGATGCCATAGGCAATATCATAACTGCCCCCTTCCGGATGCAGGGTTACCCCGGGCCATCCCAGGAATACCCGAAGGGGTTTTACGCCCAGGTCCGAGGTCATCCGCATGAGTTCCCGGAGGTAGACGATCTGGCACTCCCGGTGTTCGGGAACCGGACTGCTGAAGTCGTTGTTGGCGGATACCGCATAGATCTCCAGTCCAACGTCATTGGCTTTATCCTTTAATGCTTTACACCTGGCCGTAGGCATATCCAATGGATTCCCATGGGGCCGCTTACCGTCAATTTCAATTCCATCGAATCCAAGATCCCTGGCTTTCAGGATCATCTCATCCAGGGTAAGGGCATTGCCTTTGTACCATACCCCGAGAAAGGTAATGCTGTACAATCCGACCTTGTTTTTGACCGCTGATCCCTTCATTTTACCCATGGCATTCAGGGTTGATGGGGTCAGTCCCAGGACTGCCGTACCCATTGCCGTGTTGCGCAGGAAGATGCGTCTGTTCATGTGGGTGGTAGTTTTCATCGTACTGATTCTATAGGTTAATTTCTGGTTCTCTGATGATTTGTGCTTTTTCGTTATCCCAAGGGGTTTTCCTTCCATCCCTTTAACAAGGAGCGGCCATGTGAGCGGTGACCTCCTCCTCAAATCCCAGTCATGACAGATACATTGCATCCTTCCCCTCATCAGACCGCCGTCGAATCTTGCGAAAGGTGAAGCTGGATCAATGATCCCTGTCCCGATTCAGGAAAAAAATCCAGTGGAATAAATGATAGCCCATCCTCGTAGCCCATGGCTATTAGCTTGTACTCAAAAATACGCCGGTTCGAGCTACTAGTGGTAAAACCGTTGATTAATTCTGAAATCTTATTAATATACTTACTCTATATTATTGTATTTCAGTAGTTTAGAGAACTGCGAACCTTTAGTAAGTTTATTTTATCCCTGCCATTTATAATCACCGAAGGCCAGAATGGGTACAAAGACTACGGAAAGCAATACCAGGCCAACTGTAAAGCCGGCACCCTGACCGAAATTTTTTGAGATCCCATGGAAAATAAAGATCATCGCAACAAGGAGGAGAAATGGACCCACAAACGGTATGATGGGAAGTAAAATGGCGAAAACCCACCACCAGGGCTTCCCGGCAACCCGCAAAATGACGAGGAAATTGTAAATGGGAATAAGAATGGCCCAACCAGGTTGTCCGGCCTTTTTGAAAACAATCCACCATGAGACAATCATGAATACCATGATGGCAATCCAGACGATCAGCATGCCGGTGCCCATTCCCTTAAATAAACCTAATAATTGTTCAGTGTTCATAATGCTTAATTTTGGTTAGTGATAATACTTTGACTTGAATAAATTTATGGTAATTTTTTGCAAAAACAAATTCCAGATTCCTGGTCCGGACCTTTTTAAAGTTTATTTTAAACAGTTCCCCTGCCATTGGTGTTGATCTCTTCTTCCGTAAAGGTTTGCTTTTGGACTCCCCCGTTGTAATAATATTATTATTTTTAGGCTTTTATTAAGCGCTTGATATAATCTGATTCAAAATAATAAAGCCGAAATGAAAAGGGACGACACAGTATTTAATTTGATCCAGGATGAAAAGGACAGGCAACTCCAGGGAATTGAACTGATCGCTTCGGAGAATTTTGTAAGTGACCAGGTCCTGCAGGCCATGGGTTCCTGCCTGACCAATAAGTATGCAGAAGGACTGCCGGGAAAAAGATACTATGGAGGATGCCAGGTTGTGGATGAGGTGGAGCAGCTGGCCATAGACCGTGCCAAGGAGCTGTTTAATGCGATTTGGGTGAACGTGCAGCCTCACTCCGGTGCACAGGCAAATGCTGCCGTGATGCTGGCCATCCTGAAGCCGGGAGATACTTTTCTGGGACTGGACCTTTCCCATGGCGGTCACCTCACGCATGGATCACCGGTGAATTATTCAGGGATACTTTACAAACCTGTGGCCTATGGTGTGAACAAGGAAACCGGGCGGGTGGACTACGAGGAGATGGCGGCCATCGCCAGACGTGAAAAACCCAAAATGATCGTGGCGGGTGCATCGGCTTATTCAAGGGACTGGGATTATCGAAGGATGCGCGAGATCGCAGATAAAAGCGGGGCCCTGTTGATGGCTGATATTGCCCATCCCGCAGGCATGATCGCCAAGGGAATGCTGAACCATCCTTTCCCTCACTGTCATATTGTTACGACAACCACCCATAAAACCCTGCGGGGACCGAGGGGAGGAATGATCATGATGGGTGAGGATTTTGAGAATCCATGGGGACTGACCACACCCAAGGGAAAGGTCAAAACCATGACCCAGCTGTTGGATTCTGCACTGTTCCCCGGCACCCAGGGAGGTCCGCTGGAACACGTCATTGCAGCAAAGGCTGTCTCATTCGGGGAAGCCCTTTCCGAAAGCTTCAGGGAGTACATGCTGCAGGTGAAGAAAAATGCCTCCGTGATGGCAGATGCTTTTATATCGCTGGGGTATAAGGTGATCTCCGATGGTACGGACAATCACTCGATGCTTATCGACCTGCGTCCGAAATATCCTGACATTACCGGGCGGATCGTAGAGAATACACTGGAACTGGCCGATATCACCATCAATAAGAACATGGTCCCGTTTGACGACCGTTCCCCCTTCCAGGCCTCGGGGATCAGGGTGGGAACCCCGGCACTGACCACCCGTGGTGTGAAAGAAGACCTGATGGAACCTATTGTGGAGATGATCGATACAGTGATAGCCAACCACGAAAATGGAGGAAAGATCAAAAGCGTGAAGGAAAAGGTGAACCGGATGATGAAGGACTATCCTCTTTTCGCTTACTAATCCCTGTTAACAGGTTCACTTCATGGATATCCAACTCTGGGACCGGCTGGCCGGGTTATTACAGGAACTTGACCTGACCTGGTGGAAGATCCTGGCCGTCATCGGTGTGGGACTGGTGGCAGGATTCATTAATACGGTTGCGGGCAGTGGTTCCCTTCTGACCCTTCCCCTGTTGATGTTCCTGGGACTCCCGCCCAATGTGGCCAACGGGACAAACCGCATAGCCATCCTGCTGCAGAACGTGGTTGGGGTTACCAGTTTCAAAAGACAAAAAGTGCTAGATCTTAAACAGGGATTGATCATTGGCCTGCCGGCAGTCGCAGGTTCCCTATTGGGTGCCAGGATTGCTGTCGGTATCAACGATGCCATCATGGAAAAGGCCATAGGCGGACTCCTAATCATCATGTTCTTCCTGATCATCTTCAAACCCGGGAGGTGGCTCCACAGCCATGAAGGCCAGCCCCCGGTGAAACTTTTGTTCCAGCTGATCGTTTTCTTCCTCATCGGAGTGTACGGGGGATTCATCCAGGCCGGTGTGGGCTTCTTTTTGCTGGCTGGCCTCGTACTCGGTTCAGGTTTCGAGCTTGTCAAGGCCAATGCCCTGAAGGTATTTATTGTTTTTTTGTATACTCCTTTTGCCCTGGCTATATTCATGTGGAACAAGGATGTAAATTATGTGCTTGGTTTCATCCTGGCCATCGGGAACATGACCGGGGCCTTCATGGGGGCCCGGGTGGCTGTTAAATGGGGAGCCAAGGCTGTCAGGGTTTTCCTGCTGGCAGCCCTGTTCTTTGCCAGCCTGAAACTGCTGGGGGTATTTGAGCTATTGCAGTGATGACGAGACCTCAAATTGTATTTACATTCGCTACCTCATCAGCATCAAAGTGCACGTTGTTCTGGTGCTGCAGATAGACCAGGTTCCTGGCAATAAAGGTTATAACAAGAGTGTTGAGAGACAACAGGAGAATCGATTTAACAGTTTTCATGGTATCTAGGCTTGATTGTTTAAACCTTCACATGTTTATTTGCATGTATTTCTCCGCCCGTTTGACCATGTCGATGGAACCGGTAAAAAATGGAACCCTCTGGTGGATGGATTTGGGCTGTATTTCCAATATACGGTTACCTGGTCCGTCGGTGGTCATACCCCCTGCCTGCTCGGCAAGGAAAGCAATGGGATTACATTCATAGGTCAGCCTTAATTTACCTTCCGGATATGATTTGGTCTGGGGATAAATATAGATACCACCTTTCAGCATATTCCGGTGAAAATCTGCTGCCAGGGATCCAATATACCGGGAAGTATAGGGTCTGGATGATGAGGGATCCTCTTCCTGGCAGTACCTGATGTATTGTTTGACTCCGGCAGGGAAATTGAGGTAGGGCCGAAATCAGGCATCCTGATTTTCCGATGGGAAAGGAAAAATTCTCCTACTGGTGGATCCAGGGTAAAACCTGTCACTCCCACTCCCGTCGTATAGACGAGCATGGTAGAAGAACCATACAGTACATAGCCGGTTGCCACCTGGTCGGATCATTCAGGGTTTACAGCCTCCAGCATGGCTGCAATATTTTCCGGTGGCACATTTGCGAGGATATTATGAACCTGCTGAAATACGAAGCCTCCTCCCTGACGGAAAATGGTTATAAGCTCCCGCACATGCTTCTGTATTTCAACCGGACTGGCGGATGGGAGTATTTTTTGAGTATCACACCCACCCCCCCAGAAAGTGATCTGGTCTCCGAATGCTTGCTTAAGGCTGTCCGGATCCATGCCTCTGGATGTTATTTGTACAGGATTGATGGCATCCAGGCCTGCGTCTATAAGATCAGGTAATAATTCATAAACACCCCCACAACAATGCAGCTGCACTTTTACATCAGCCAGTTCTTTTGCCCTGTTCCACAATTTCTTATGGAAGGGTTTGTACAAAGTGCGGTAGGTATCCGGACTGATCAGGGGTCCCTGTTGCCCGCCCAGATCATCACCAAACAGTATGATGTCTATATATGGACCAACGGCCGAAAGCCATTTTTCCAGGTTGTCCATGTGTATCTCACATAATTTCTCAGACAGTTCCAGTGACTTATCGAAAAACAAACCGGTAGCCAGCAGGTAATGATCCATGCGATACAGGAATTGCGGGATTTCAAACATATTTCCGCCAAACAAGCCAATGATGGCCCGGTCGGTCGATGCTCTCAGTGCCTTTGCCCGATCGGCCAATGCTGTCAGTCCCTCATCATCCAGATCGATGTGAGCCCCCGGATGTGGCACCGCAGTCCAGATCGACTTTCCCAGCTGATCCTTCAGATCAATGAAATCATCATTTTCGATGCCTCGTTCCATCAGCGGGAAATGTGTCTGTTCAAAATACAGGCTCCCCTTTTTCAATAATCCCAATTCCAGGCCTTCATCATCAAAAATCAGCCAATCTTCATCCTGTTTCTCCAGGTTGGTATAAAAAGGAATTTCACAAGGGGTTCCATCGGGCAAGACCCATGGCTTCCAGTCTTCATCATGCAGCAAAAAACCGCGGCCCATTTCAACGGTGTCTATACTGAACAGGTCCAGGACATCCTCATCCACTATGGCAAGTTGCTGGACCATATCGTAAACCCTGATGGGTTTGTCCGGCAATCCCAGGTGCTTTCGCAGTTTGGCATAGGCGATGGCAGCTATGCCCGAGGATCTGTGTCCACCCAGATCAACAGGTACCCGATCGGTCTCCCTGTGGTTCAGTGCTGATAGTACTCTCTCTCTTGGATTCATGATTAATGAGCTTTTGGTTTAATTGTCGATGTATGGCACCCAGTCCCCTGCCTCATGGACAGAATGACGTTCCCTGACTGGTGACCAGCTCTTTTCTTACCGGCAGTTTCTCCCTTCCTGTCAGGTTTGGAAGCATATTATATGATTTAGTTCAGTATCATGGAACCGCTAATTTAAGACAATCAGCCTGAAACTGCTGCGGGTATTTGAACAATTATGGTATTTAGGAGACTGGTACAATCGCTATTGCAGCACAAAATGGTAGGTAATGGTGCCGGTCTGGGTGTAGGCGGCATCGGCCTTGGCGTTGAACCTGGCTTTGAGGGCGGCTTTGCGGGCAGCTTCCAGCAGGTTCTCGTCCAGTATGTTGGTACCCTTGTAACCGGGTTCGGCACTGATCACCTTGCCTTCCCTGTCCACCCGGATCCTGACCACGATGGTGCCTGATACCTGTGTGTTGTATTCCGGTTTGGGAAGGGATACAGGGTTACGACCGGCCAGGCTGAAATTAATTCCGCCCCCTCCGGAGCTGAGTCCGTCTGCATAATTATCCGAGTCAGGGGTGCCGGTAATGCTTCCCTGGTTGCCCTGGCCCTCGGTAATGCCTTCTGATCCGGTGGCATCAGTGTTTTTTCGGCCCCTGTAAAGGGCACGTTCATTAACCTTGGGCGGTGCTTCCTCCGGGGGAGGGGGCTGCGGCTCTTCCACAGGTTTGACGTTCTCTCTGGGCGTGATGACTTCTTCCTTTTTTTCAACCTGTGGTTTTTCCTGTGGTTTTTCTCTGACAACAGGTGCCTCCTCAAAATCCTGGCTAATGATCTCTTCCGTACTTTCCGTGGGCATCACCGCTTCCTGGGGTGGAGGTGTTGATTCTTCAGGGATCTCACTGTACATGGGCTCCTCGTCACCGGCTCCAAACTCATCTGTACCGAAATTGATCAGGATGCCCTCTTCTTCGGGCAGGGGCAGGGGGGTGGCGAAACCAAAAAGGAGGGCAAAGGCCAGGAGGCCTGCGTGGAACACAACGGTTCCTACTATTCCTTTTCTGCTTTTTGCCATGCTCTAAGCTATCTGGGCGAGGTAGCCAGGATGAGCTTGTACCGGTTGTCCTTGGCAATGTTCATCACCTTGACGACCTCTTTCATGGGTACATTTTCATCGACATGCAATGAGATCGTCGGTTCAGGTTCATCCTTCAACCTGCTGTAAAGTTCACTCTCCAGTTGTGCGATACTTACCCGCTTGGTCTCTATATAGAACTGGGCATCGCGGGTGATTGAAACAGTAGTGATAGGATTGGCAACTGTCTGATGTTTGCTCTGGGGCAATAACAGCTTCAGTGCATTGGGTGCAATGAGTGTGGAAGTGATCATGAAAAAGATCAGTAACAGGAATACTATGTCCGTCATGCCGGACATGCTGAACTGGACACTTACCTTATTTCTCGAACTGAGTGCCATACTATCTTTGTGCTGGTTCGTTGAGGAGGTCCAGGAACTCCGTGGTATGAGCCTCCAGTTTATTGACCACTTTTTCCACCCTTGCCACGAGGATATTGTAGGCAAAATAGGCTACGATCCCGACGATCAGTCCAGCCACAGTAGTGATCAAAGCTGTATAGATCCCGTTTGAGAGCAGGGAGACATCTATATTGCTCCCGGCCATCGACATGTCATAGAACGCCCGGATCATACCCATTACCGTACCCAGGAAGCCGATCATCGGGGCACCTCCGGCAACCGTTGCCAGGGTAGGTAATCCCTTCTCCAGCTTATAGATTTCCAGTTTGCCGGTGTTCTCAATGGCACCGTTTATATCGGCCAGGGGCCTGCCAATGCGTTGTATCCCTTTTTCAATCATCCTGGCCGTAGGATTTATATAGGACTGGCAAAGGGTAAGTGCATTATCCACTTTTCCGTCATGAATATAATCCCGGATACGGTTCATAAAATTGGTGTCTATCTGTGCTGCTTTCTTGATGGCGAAAAAACGCTCGAAGAATATATAAACTGCGATTACAGATAAGAGGATGATGGGCAGCATTACCCAGCCCCCCTTCATGGCGAGCTCCCAGTAAGACATTCTTATTTCACCTGCCATATCAGTGGCAGCTGTATCTGCAACGCTGACCTGTAAGAATAACAAGAGGTTCATGTACGTTCCTTTTTAATCCGGTTAAAGATATTTATAAAAACGGTATCGGGACCAGTTTATTACTGGCTGTTTTAAAATAATTATGCACAGCCTGTTATAAGGCGAACATGAGGTAATAAACGGCTGCACCTGCGAAGTAACCTGCCATGGCAAGCAGGCTGATGCGTTTCATATACCATATGAAGTCGATATTTTCCATGCCCATGGCAGCCACACCGGCGGCTGAACCGATGATCAGGATACTTCCGCCGGTTCCGGCCGTATAGGCAAGGAACTCCCAGAACTGGCCATTGATCATGAAAAAGGCTTCATAGCCTGTAGATCCTGCGGGAGCGATGTCGTACATCCCCATAGCCCCTGCAACCAGGGGGACATTATCAACGATAGCCGAGAGCAGACCGATGATGAGGTCGATGAAATAGATCTTTTGATCATCCGGAATATCCATCCCGTCGAGGGTTTTCGCCAGCAGGTCCAGGTGCCCGGCGGACTGGAGCGCGGTAACAGCTGTAAGTATCCCCAGGAAGAATAGTACGGTCGGTGTATCAACTTTCTTAAGTACCCTGGAGACCAGCAGCTGGGCCCGCATTCCCCTGGCATGCCTGCGGTGCAGTATTTCGGTTGTGATCCAGATAATACTGAGGCTGAAAAGCATACCCAGGTAAGGTGGTAGATGGGTTACCGTTTTAAACACGGGGACGAAGAGGAGTCCGGTTACACCCATGATCAACAGGAGCCTGCGTTCAAAATTGGTAATGGATTCATTTGACAGTAATTCTTTTTCGCTCAGGGCCGGCCTGTCCAGGTTGCCTTTGGGGTAGAAGAAGCTCACGATCAGCAAAGGTACGATCAAGGTTGCCAGGCTGGGCAAGAGCACATCGACGATGATCCTCACCGTGGTTACCTGTCCGCCGATCCACAACATGATGGTGGTAACATCCCCGATGGGTGACCAGGCACCACCGGCATTTGCGGCCAGGACCACCATGGCTGCCATGAACCATCGGTCCTGCTGCCTGTCGATCAGCTTTCTCAGCAGGGCGACCATCACAATGGTGGTGGTCAGGTTATCCAGGGCAGCTGACATAAAGAATGTCAGGATGCTGAGAATCCACATCAGCTTGATCTTGTTGGTCGTTTTGATCTTATCAGTGATCAGTTTAAAACCTTCATGTGAATCCACCATTTCAACAATGGTCATGGCTCCCAGCAGGAAGAACAGGATCTGTGAGATTTCACCCAGGTGGAAAGTGATCTCATGATGTGCTATAAAATCGATGTAACTTTCATGCGGATTTTCGTGCATGAATTCTTTGAATGCAGCACTGTTGGGAAGGATGCTATCAGCCGCCAGGATATATATGGCCCAGAGTAGGACGCCGGTAAGCAGGGCGGATGCTGCTTTATCGACCTTTAAGGGATGTTCCAGGGCAATGGCAGTATAACCCAGAACGAAAACGACGGCCATTATCACAAACATTACCGCTGATTTTTGGGGTTAAAAATGGCAAATATAGGAAAAAAGCGGACAGAAAAACCTGCTTATTCAATATCAGTTGTGCTGTCACTGACATTTTTCTTCTCCTTGTCCTTCTTTTTCTTTTTTGACCCCCTGAAAACGTTCAGATAACGTCTACCCAGTTCACCAAAACTGTTGAAGTCCTCCCGGTAAACGAACCCCACTCCCTGGGTATAGGGTGCACTGTTATAAAGCTGATCGTAGTTATACCTGTTAAAAGCTTTAAGGCGGATTTTCCCGTTGTCTGTCAGTTTCACGTCTACATCGAAATCCCCGGCGATGGTATTTGTGCGCTGATTGGGACCTGTTTCGGGAGCCTTGTCAGAAACATCCACATTGGTATGGATGGTTACCCTGTCATCAAAGATCTGTGTGCTGAGGGCTACCTCGACCTGGTCACTTGAAATTTCATCCCCCGGCCGGTAATTCACACCAATATCAAAATCATTGCTGATCTGGGACAGCCAGTTGCTGAGCTGGTTGGAGAGAAGCTCGCTGGCAGTGACACCGGCCATGCCGGCACCCGTAGTTCCGGATCCGCCCGACAAATTGATGGGAGCGGAGAAATTATTGATCACCAGGAGGGATAGGAATTGTTTGGTGAGTTCTTCCTCGGTACTGATGGCATTTCTTACGACATTCCTGGTTTCTTCCTCGGCCGTTGGCATCTCGATTTTAAAACTGAGAAGGGGATTCAGCAGGTTGCCCTCCATGACCAGATGACATTGCACAGGCATACGCTTCTGGAGGTTTTCGGGAGGCTGTGGCACCAGTACCCCCGGTACCGCCCTGGTGTCATATATGGCATTCATCTTGATCACTGCCCCGGTGGGGTCCCCGTTCCAGGTGATCCTTCCTCCCTGTTGAACACTCAGCCTTTTATTGATAATATTCTGCAGTGTAAAAAGGTAATCTCCGCGGTCAATGATGTACTCACCGAATATCTCGAAATCATTTTGGGGATCTATGGTTAGCTTGATGTTACCGGCACCATTCGCCGACATGATATCACCTACCTTTGGGTCGAAAATAATTTCAACTGTGGCATCTTGGGTGACTTCCAAATCGAAATCAAGTCTTAAGCCGGTCAGGTCAACCGTATAGCGCTGGTCTACCTCTTCTTCTTCGACTACCAGTGAATCAGGCTGGATGAAAGTGATGAAATTATTCTCCTGAAGATCGCGGCCCTGGTTGATGGGGATAAATATATGTGTGCCTTTTTCCGTTTTAGCAGAAACGACCAGGCGCAGGTTGCCGGGCTGGCCAACAAACCTGACCAGTCCGCTTGCCATGGCATCACCATAGAATGACTGGTTGTGGATTTCGCGGGTACGCAGAAAATTGAAATTATCAGCCCTGAGGCTTAAATCAAAATCAAAATCCCGGAAATACCGGTTTTTGATCATACCTTCCATGACGGATCTGTTCCCGGTTTCATCGAAAAGCTCAAAATCCCTTATTATCAAGTTGTTGTCTCTGACCTCAATGTCATTTGTAAAACTGTATATGGCCTGAAGGTATTCTACCCGGAGTGACGTTTTTTGCATATTCAATGAACCGTTGACCATGGGTTTATCTGTATAGCCACCGATTTGTAATTGTCCGCTTGCCAACCCTTCGAGATCACTGATCATGCCCCTGGTGTAGGGCTCAAAGATCTCCAGCTTAAGCTTGTCAAGGGCCAGGACAAAATTGATCTTCCTGTTTTCAGGGAAATAATCCCCACTGATATCCACGGTTTTCAGTTTTCCCCTCATGGCTTCCATTTCGAGACGGATCTTCTGTTCAGGGTTAATCCACCTGGCATGTATTGTGGTATTGCCAAGTTCTTCTCCGTTAATGATCAGATGATCTATATTGATATCCGAAAGGAGCATAGGATTGTTATATACATCTGATATGGTGGATGTTCCAATCAGGATACCGTCCAGGTTCAATCCGGATTTACTGGTGACCTGGTTCAGATGTTCAAGGTCAAGGTCCGTAAAATTAAAATGCAGTTCGTCTGCGGGTTGTCTTGAAAGTGTGCCATTGATGGCAAGAGATTGTGTGTTGTGACTGATCCGCAGGCCATGAAACTCCACTGAGGAGGTATCGATGGTGATCCCCGATTGATCCAGGTCCCAGATCGTATCCCTGATAAAGATCCTGCCCGGATTGAAATGTATGTCCATCCTGGGAATTTTATAGGATGGACGGTATAGGAAGGAAGCAAATCCACTGATGTCACCCTTGGAAATGTCCTCCGGATACTTGTTGTCCCACAGCAGACTGTAAATCAGACTGTCATTGTCAATATCCCAGTGGAATCTGATATTCTCCATATTGATCACCGATCCTGAAACCATGGATCCGCAGGTGGTCCGGAAATGAGCCGTTGAATCATTGGTTACCAGGCTAATTTCAAGGTTGTCCCATGTATTCTCATTATACCGGAAACTGGGGAGATCCCCTTCCAGGTTAAACTCATAAATGGCAGGGTTATAATTCCCGTAGATCTTCGAATTCCTGGCAAACTCAATTTCCGGGGAAAAGAAATCCGTAATGGGATAGGTATTTTTCAGATGGAATTCATAACGGAAGTTGTTGAAACTTTCATCCTCCGGGTCCGGATTTTTCTTTATAATGTCCCTGAATGCAGGTAAGTGATGGGCCAGCAGCCTGCCGGTGGCTTTTCCAATATCCTCGAATTCATACTGGCCATTGATCTCTGCATCCACCAGGTCAGATTTCAGGATCATGCGGTTGCTGTCAGGGCGGTGTTGTGCATAGAGGTTGAAATTGTAGATCTGAATCTGTTTGTCCTGTTTTTGAAAAAGGGAATTCACAAGGTTGATCTCCCCGTCAAATTCATCAATGTCAGATCCTCTAAAGTTTGCCCTCAGGTAACAGGACAGTGTGTATGTCGGATCTGTGGTTGCAAGATTCAGGGGATAAAGCCTCGCCCTGTCCACGTTCGCCGTGAAATCAAATACCGGAAGGGTGTCGTTGATATCAAGCTTCCCGAAGAATTCCATCTGCAGGTTGGGATCCCTTACAGAAAATGATCCGTCGAATTTCCTGTTCGAAAGGTCGCCCTGGAAGTTTATATGCTGGTATTCGTATTTGTTAAACTCAACCTTTGAAATATGTCCGTCCATCCGGGCACCCAGGGACCCTCCTTGGTAACTTGTGCCCTCTACCTGTGCATTCATGCTCAGCTTGCCGGCCATATCCCCCAGGTCCGTCAGCCTGGCAAGGTCAAAGTCTTCGGTATTTAATTTTCCACTGAAATGTACATTCTCCATGGGATCGGGCCGGATAGACAGGTCTGTGGAAAGCTGCCCGACATCGGTGATCAGGGTACCATATGATACAAAGTCGTTGTAGAAGCCTGCAAATTTACCGTGGTAGGTTATGTCTCCAAGATGAGAAAATTGCTCGGAAAGATCCACCGTTTCACCGGGTTCTCCCGGTTTTTGGAAGGACTCGATATCAGCCACTGTGGTTGTCAGGTTACGGATGTCAAAATACATGAATGTTTCCTGGATATCTGGCAGGCCATTCAGGTCAAAATTTCCGCGGAATACCGTATGATTGCCGTATTCCAAAAGAATGTTTTCCCCCTTGAAGCTATTCAGTCTGCCACGGAGGGTCCCGGTAATGTTAACAGTTTTATCAATCCCATGCAGGAATGATGCCCAATAGGCAGCGTCCGCCATATTGATCCTGCAAGGCAGAAAGTTGAAATTCAGTTTTACCTTGGATGAAAATCCTTTATTACCAAAATCCTTCCAGCTGTTAAAAGTAAAATCCAGCCTGTCTGCCCTGATATCGGAATCATCCAGAATGATATGCAGATCCTTGAATTTCATGAATGCCCGGTTGAGGCTCATAAGCGCGGAAAGATCATGCATCACACATCCGCTCTTATCTCTGAAACCCAGACGCTTGATCAGGAATTGAACGGAATCGGAGAGTACCCTGAGATCCTTGATCTGCAGATCCATGCCGGCAAAATCCATATCCGTGAAATTCACTCCGTAATCCGGTTCCCTGGGATTAAAATGGTTTTCATATTTGAATCTTGATCGCGCAAAGTCAATATTGTGGATGGTAACCTTCCATCTGACTTTGGTTGAATCAGGTGGCTTTTTCAGGGCCTGTGTGATAAATTTAAGGTTAATGGTCCTGGTAGTGTCGGTGGACAGCCTGATGGTGGCATCCTCGAATTTCAGCCTGCTTAACTCAATCCTGTTGGACGTTGGACTGAAAGTTTTCAGGGTGGCAATCATGCTGGGGGCATAGAGCAGGGTATCCAGGTACTGGTCTTTTAGCATAACCTCCTTCAATACCACCCGGTTGAACAGGATCATGTCCATTGATTCAATGGAAAAATCAGCCTGCAGATTTTCAGAGATGGTAGTAGCAATCCTCTTGGCAAGATATGTCTGGATCCTGCTGTTCTGAAGGATCATAAATGCCGTTGCCGGAATGGCAAAAATCCCCAGCACAATGATCACCAGTATTTTCAGTAATTTTTTTATAATTTCGCCTCTTTAATATCCTGAAATTAAAATGATTCCGGACCGGCAAATCATGGTATGTGCGGGTCCCTGAATTCCAAACGTAAATTAAAGAAAAATAGTTCAACTACCCTCATTTACTAGCAATTAAGATGCCAGTAATTATTCTCGGAATAGAATCTTCATGCGATGATACCGCAGCAGCAGTTGTCCAGGATGGCGTCCTGTTGTCAAATATAGTGGCAGATCAGGAGGTACACCGTAAGTACGGGGGGGTTGTCCCGGAGCTTGCTTCCAGGGCGCATCAGCAAAATATAGTACCCGTAGTGGACCAGGCTTTGAAAATGGCAGGGATAAAGTCGGGGGATCTCTCAGCTGTGGCTTTTACCAAGGGACCCGGACTCCTGGGATCATTGCTGGTAGGGGGAGCTTTTGCAAAGGGACTTGCCCTGGCAGAAGACATTCCGCTGGTAGAGGTCAATCACCTGCAGGCACATATCCTGGTTCATTTTCTGAAACAACCGGGCACGGATGTCAGCATGCCTGTATTCCCATTCCTCTGTCTACTTGTCTCCGGAGGTCATACACAGCTGATTGTTGTGAGGGATTATCTCGATGTGGAAATCATCGGCAAGACTATCGATGATGCGGCCGGTGAAGCTTTTGATAAATGTGCCAAGGTAATGGGACTCCCCTATCCCGGCGGCCCGCTGGTTGACCGCTATGCACGCGACGGCAATGCGGATGCCTTTGCCTTTACGAAACCGGCCATAACGGGACTGGATTATAGTTTCAGCGGATTGAAAACGGCATTTTTGTATTTCATAAGGGACCGCCTGAAAGAAAATGAGGACTTTATCGATCAATACCGGAACGACCTCTGTGCCTCCGTTCAGAAAACAATTGTCGAGATCCTTACCGATAAGCTTGAAAAGGCATTTTCACAAACCGGTATCAGGGAGATTGCCCTTGCAGGAGGTGTCTCTGCCAATAGCGGATTGCGCGAACGGATAAAAAAGCTTGCCCAAAATCATGGCTGGAAGGTTTACGTTCCGGATATCGGCCTGACCACAGACAATGCTGCCATGATAGCCATGACCGGATATTTTAAGTTCCTGGCCGGAGAATTTGCCGGACTAGACAGCTCACCCCTGGCAAGGTTACCGCTTTGAGCACTGGTTGGCCGGGATGGAAGGACGTTTCATAATGTTTGAAAAAGTATTATATTTAAATTTCGATTGTAAATCATGGAACTCATCTCACTAGAAAGCACGAAAAAAACGCCCAATGTTCTGCTGGATCCATCCGGGAAGATCAGGATTGGCGGGCGTTCAATCCCGGAAGATGCTTCCAAGTTCTATGATAACATCCTGAACTGGGTGCTCGATTACTGTCATACACCCAGTGACTCCACCATTGTGGATATTGAGCTGGAGTATTTTAACAGCGGTTCAGCAAAGTTCGTTATGCAGATCCTGCGTGAACTCAGTGAGCTGCTCACTGAAGGCAAGGACCTGAAGGTTAACTGGTATTATGAAGAAGGAGATGATGATATCCTGGAACGTGGTGAATACTATTCGAGTATACTCGACCTGGAGATCAACTTCATAGAGACAGATTAACCCCCGTATCATTTATCTAAGACTGTCATAGAACCTGATGAGCTGGACCAGTCCGGCATCGGTTTTCAGGTCGGGTTTCTCCTGTTTGATGTATTTCTCGAGTTCGTCACCCTTATCCTCCAGGATCTCCAGCACGGATTTCTTCTTGGGTTTAAGCATCTGGAGTTCATTATCAGCCGTTTTGATATAATAGGAATGACGGTCATGGTATTCATCATACCTCCTGTCCTGGCTGTAAGCACCTCCATAATCTGCCTCTTTGAATTCCTTGAAGTATCTTTTGAAGAGGGTTGAGTTTTCATCATAAAGGACCTCCAGGAAAACACGTTTTTTAAGTTTCACGACAAAGACCTGCTTGAAGAGCATGATCCTGTCCTGTTCGGGGAAGACCTCGAAATAGTCTATCTGGCTGCTGTTCAGCAGATAAACAGATTCGCCGGCTGCATATTCCAGCCGATCGTTATGACAGTCATAGTTCAGCAGTGTACCATTAACCCTAAGCTTATTGGCATAATATATATTCCCTTTCTCGAAATCCTTGAAAACATAGGGAGAGCCAATGGTACCGTAGGCATTTGCCGACTTTGTCCGGAGGAGACGATTGGAAGGATTCATAAGATCAATGTTGGTGACTTCATAAGCGGCAGATCCGGGGACAGACTGTCCGGATACTACCAGGGACAGGTACAGGAATAAAAGAAATATGGTTGATTTCATGGTCTGATAAATGATTTGTTAAAATTCAATATTAAATACGGTACCGGATTCATCCGACTGGAAATGGATGGATCCTTTATGCAATCTCATGATCTGTTTAGACAGGCTCAGGCCGATCCCTGATCCTTTCTTCTTGGTGGTGTAAAACGGAATGAACACCTTTTCAAGATCTTCGGCATCAATCCCTTTCCCGTTATCCCTGACGTGAATAATGACCTTCTCGTTCCTGGATTCGGCAGACAGCACAATGGACTTCTCCTCCCTTTCCCTTACCGCTTCCATGGCATTTTTTATCAGGTTGATCAGGACCTGCTGGATCATCATAGAATCGGCACATATGGTCATCTGATGGGCGGGGACCTGGACATGGTAATCAATATTCTCTGCAGCCATGTCCTTTTTAAACAGCCTGTGCATGTGGTTTAACAGGAATTCTACGGAAATATCCTCAAACACGGGTTTGGGGAGCCGGGTCAGATGCTTGTAATCTGATACAAAATTCAGTAATCCCTTGCTTCGTTCTTCGATGGTCTCAAGGCTTGAATACATATCATCCAGGTCATCCCTGCTTATGGTATCCAGTTCCCTCCGCCGGCCTTCCTCATCTGTTAACATTTCATTGATCGCAGCACTCAGGGATGAGACCGGTGTAACCGAATTCATGATCTCATGTGTCAGTACCCGGATCAACTTCTGCCAGGAATCAAGTTCCTGTTCTTCCAGCTCCTGCCTTATGTTCTGCAGGGAAACCAGTTTGAACTTTTCCTGCCTTACACGGAATTCTGTCACATGCACGGATAGTTGCAGCAATTCCCCTTCCCTGTTGATCTTGATGACTTCCCGCTGGCCAGCCCTCAGATTGACCATCAATTGATGGAGGGTGGGGTGAATGGATTTCAGCGGTTCAAGATTTTCCACTTTGGCTTTCCTGAAAAGAACAGCTGCAGCCTGGTTAAAGAGGAAGACCTTCCCCGCATTGTTGAAACAGACCAGGGCTATATTAATATGTTCAATGACGGTCTGCAGGTACTGATACTGGGCGGCCTGGTCCATCCTGGCCCCCCGGTACTGGTCCAGTATCTCATTGAAACTTGATTCAAGGTCCCTGAAGGACTTTTCATAGAATTTCCCGCTGTAAGATGTGGTAAAATCCTGTTGCTTTAAAGCTTCCAGAAGGTTGGCAAATTCCCGGTTTGATCGATCGATAAACCGGAACAGATCAACCATGAGCAATATCACAATGAGTGCAGAAACCCCTGTTGCCGCATACCACTTTTCCTGACCCAGGGCATAAAACATGAATGCCATGACCAGACCGGTTACAATGATCCTGCCAGCGATGCGTAAACGGTAACTACGAAATGCCATATTTCGTCATTTTACGGTAAAGGGTGGTCCTTGCCATTCCCAGCTCATCTGATGCCTTGCTGATGTTGTAACGGTGTTTCTCAAGGGCCTGTTGTATGGTTTGTTTTTCCACATCTTCCATCCTGAAACCAACAGGTTCTGCGCTGCGGCTGGTTTCCTGCATGATCAGAAAATCGGAAGGTTTTAGTATATCCTTGTCACTCAGGATGATAGCTCTTTCGATAACATGTTGTAATTCACGGATGTTTCCCGGCCATGGGTATGTGCCGAGCTTCTGGTAAACATCCTGATGCAGGGAGATCCCTGATTTGTTATATTTCTGGGCAAAATGTCTGGTGAAGTGATCGGTCAGCAGTGGTATGTCGGATCGTCTCTCACGCAATGGAGGCACCTTTATTTCAACGGTATTGATCCTGTACAGGAGGTCCTCTCTGAAGGTTTTCTCCTGGACCATCATGTAAAGGGGCATGTTGGTAGCACAGATGAGGCGGATGTTGATAGGGGTTTCCCTGCTGGATCCAACGCGGTTTATCACCCTGTTCTGGACAACCGAGAGTAATTTTGATTGCAGTGGCAGGGACAGGTTGCCAATCTCGTCAAGGAACAGTGTGCCTCCGGAAGCCACCTCAAATCGTCCGCTGCGATCTTCCCCGGCATCGGTGAAAGCGCCCTTTACATGTCCGAATAGTTCACTCTCAAAGAGGGTTTCCGGGATGGCTCCCAGGTCAACGGAAACGAAGATCTCCTGTGCACGTTCCGACCCCCTGTGCAGGGCCCTGGCAATCAGTTCTTTTCCCGTGCCATTTTCCCCCAGGATCAATACATTGGCGTCTGTCTTTGCCACCTTGTTGATGGTATCGAAGACAGCCTTCATTTGGTCAGATCTGCCGATGATCTCGCTGAATTCCTGGTCCAGGTCCTGATGTAAAAGTTCCTGTTTCCTGCGTAATTCAATGATCTCTCTTCTGGATTGGCTGAGGCGGTAAGCATTGATGACCGTGGCCATCAGCTTCTGGTTATCCCAGGGTTTGACGATAAAATCTGCAGCACCTTCTTTCATGGCTTCTACAGCAAGGTCAATATCCCCATAGGCCGTCATCATGATGACATGTGCTGATTCATCCCTCTTTCTGATCTCGCGCAGCCATTTCATCCCTTCTTTACCGCTGGTGGCCCCCGCGCTGAAATTCATATCAAGCAGGATGATATCAAAGAGCTCATCCTCGAGAAGTTGAATGATCATTGCTGGATCGGTCTCTGTTTTGATCAATCCGAACTGTTTTTTAAGGACAACCCGGGTAGTCAGCAGGATATCCCTGTCATCATCGATGACCAGTATTTTACCTGGTTTTGTATTCATCAGCGTTATCAAGATATCAATTGTTTCAGTTTGAAACAAAAAAATGTAGCAATTTGCAACAAAAAGACAGATTGAATATCCGGTTCTCAGATTATAATGAACAGAATTTGAGGTAAATATCAGCTGTGGTATATAAATTGTAAAAGACCATGCAATGTACACTTAAACTGTCCTGTCATGATACAAACCAAAGAACTTGTCAAGGTTTTTCGTACCGATGAAGTTGAAACAACTGCCCTGAACAAAGTGGACCTGGATGTAAAATCCGGAGAATTTGTCGCTGTTATGGGACCCTCCGGCTGTGGTAAATCAACGCTTTTGAATATTCTGGGACTGCTCGATAATCCGACTGAGGGAGAATTATATTTTGATGGAGCAGAGGTATCAAAATTCAAGGAGCGGCAACGTACCAATCTCAGGAAGGGCAATATCGGGTTTGTTTTCCAGAGTTTTAACCTGATCGATGAATTAACGGTTTATGAGAATGTTGAATTGCCCCTGCTCTATTTGAAGGTAAGCGGTTCAGAAAGAAAACAGAAGGTGAATGAGGTCCTCGACAGGATGAAGATATCCCACCGCAAGAAACATTTCCCGCAACAACTCAGTGGCGGCCAGCAACAGCGTGTTGCCATTGCCAGGGCGGTGGTATCCAAACCCAAACTGATCCTGGCTGATGAGCCAACGGGAAACCTTGATTCCGCAAACGGTGAAGAGGTGATGAACCTGCTCACAGAATTGAACAAGGAAGGTACTACCATCGTTATGGTCACCCACTCACCCAGTGATGCGGAGAAGGCTCACAGGATTGTTCAGCTTTTCGACGGGCATATTGTCACGGAGAATATCAAAAAGATCCTGTAACACAACATTTAATCAGGATCCAGACAATGATAACAAAATAATTTAATGCGATGCTTCGTAACTATTTAAAAACCGCCATCCGGAATCTGATGCGCAATCCCCTGTATACGCTGATCAATATCTTCGGACTGTCCATCGGGATTACCTGCAGCCTGCTGATCCTGATCTTTATCAAGCATGAATTCAGTTTCGACCGGTTCCATGAAAAAAAGGACTACCTGCACAGGGTTGTTTTTGAATTTGTGAATCCGGAAGGAATTACCATGACCCCGCAGATGACAGCTCCGGTGGGACCGGCCATGGTGGAGGCTTTTCCGGAGGTAGTGCGCAGTACGCGGTTTTCGTACCGGGAAGACGGTTATTTTTCATACCAGGGGAAAGCTTACAGGGAAGAAGGGTTGTACTATGCCGATTCCTCCCTTTTTGAAATGTTCTCCTTCGAGTTGCTGGCAGGAAATCCGAATACCGCACTGGCAGCACCTTACTCGGTGGTCCTCGGCGAAGAGACTGCACAGCGGATCTTCGGAGACAGTGATCCCATTGGAGAAGCGATCCGCTGGAATAACCGGGATGACCTGATCATTACAGGGGTGGTCAAGACACCGCCCGCTAATTCCCACCTGCAGTTCAGTTCCCTGATTTCATTTTCCAGCCGTTACCAGGACAGAAGGTATTATATGGACTGGAATGGAGGGATGCAGTATTATCACTACCTGGAATTGGTCCCGGGGGCCGATGTTGAAACACTGGAGGCCAAATTCCCTGATTTCATGTATGAAGGCATAAACCATTTATTGGAAAGTGCCGGGGCATCCATCAATGCTTCCCTGCAGCCCATCGAAAAAATTCACCTGAGATCGGGCTATGTCGCGGAGATCGGTCCCACCGGAAGCATGGCCAACATTTATATATATGCTGCCATTGCCATTTTTATCTTGTTAATCGCCTGCATCAATTTCATGAACCTGACCACGGCAATGGCCACCAAACGGGCGAAGGAAGTCGGCATGCGCAAGGTATTCGGGGCAGCCCGGACAAATCTGATCAGGCAGTTTCTCGGCGAATCCATCGTGATGAGTATCATTGGACTGGTGATTGCCCTAGTCCTGATAGAGATCCTGCTGCCTGCCTTTGGTAACATCGTTAGCAGGCAGCTTGAACTCTACCAGTGGTCCAACCTGGACCTGTTGCTGGGCATTCCCCTACTTGTCCTGCTTGTGGGTACGGTGGCCGGCAGCTACCCGGCTTTTTACCTGTCAGCCTTCAAGCCCGTAAGCGTTTTAAAAGGGCTGTTCAAAAGTCAAAAAAGTTATTCGGGGGTGCGGAACTCCCTGGTCCTGATCCAATTTGCCATCAGCATTGTACTCATTATATGTACCCTGGTAATCTATGCCCAGCTGGGTTTCATCAGGTCAAAGGACCTGGGCTTCAACAAGGATAATATCCTGATCCTGGGTTTTACCAGTGAATCTTTCAAGCAGCAATGCGAACAACTGAAGGAATCCCTTGCCAGGATCCCTGAAGTGATCAGTTCCTCCGCAACTTCCGAGGTGCCAGGTGAGGGATTTACATCCAATGGTTACCGTCCCGAGGGGTATGACCGATTCATTATGATTAGCAAGGTAGCGGTGGATTTCGATTATATCCGTACCGTTGGTCTGCAGGTAATAAATGGAAGGGATTTCTCGGAGGATTTTTCCACAGACAGGGAGGCTTATCTGGTCAATGAGGCCCTGGTACGGAAACTCGACTGGCAGGATCCGGTGGGGAAAACCATTTTCCGGGGCAGGGACCATACTGTAATCGGGGTGGTCAAGGATTTTCATTTTGCACCGGTACACCAGGAGATCGGTCCCCTGATCTTCGATATGCATCCTTACCTGGGGTATGATTATTTACTGGTCAGGTTCAGGACAGGCAACCTGCCCGGATTAATCTCGGATATCCGGAAGGCCTGGGAGAAAATCGATCCGAATGAGCCATTTGAATACCATTTCATGGATGATGTCTTCGGGCAGGTCTACAGGGCGGAACAGAGGATGGGTTCCATGCTGCTGTATTTTGCCATACTGGCCATTGTCATTGCCTGCATGGGATTATTCGGACTGGCTTTGTTCAATACAGAGCAGAGGACAAGGGAGATAGGGATCAGGAAAGTGTTCGGCTCATCTGTTTCGGGTGTGGTGCTTCTTTTATCAGGCAAGTTTTCAAGATGGGTCTTGCTGGCCAATATCCTCGCCTGGCCCGTAGCCTACCTGATCGTCAGGGAATACATGCAAATGTATGCCTACAAGATCAACCTGCCGGTCTGGATCTTTTTCCTGTCCGCGGCAGGTGTTTACGTGATCGCCCTGCTGACCATAAGCTTGCAGAGTTATAAAGCCGGGATTACCAATCCCGGAGACGCTCTCCGTTATGAGTGAGGGATCCGGCAGATGAACG
>LJUP01000285.1 GCA_001303955.1 Bacteroides sp. SM23_62
CGATATCTCTGGCAACGATTTCCAGTTCCAGGTTGCCCTCACTTACATCATTATCACCCGCCTCAACGGTATATCTCAGATCATAATCCCCCGACCCGAGGCCTATTATCTGGATTGAGGAGCTGGACAGAGGGACATTGTTAACATGCGATGTTGGTGTGAAGGTATATCCCGGCTGGTCGGCATTGATCCGCAGCATGATCACAGATCCTATATCCATAGGTCCGGATGAGATGGCCGTAACAAGCTGGATAACAGGACTGTTGGCATCAAGCAGGTCATTGCCCTGAATGATGGATTGGTTATACAGTTCCCCTGGTATCAAACCACTGTATAACTGCACTCCTGTTACAGGAATGTTTTCATGGGCGGCATAATCATTCCCGCCTTCAGTTACGGTAAAACCGGAAATGTATGAGGTTTCATTCACCCTGCTCAGGCCTGTCAGGGAGTAACCGCCTATCTCTCCGCTATGCAGTGTGAAGGTGTTACCCAGGTCACTCTCTACCGTGATGCTCACGGTCACATGATCGTTAATTTTCATGGTCTCGTCCGGGATTGAGACATGGGTTATCACCGGCTCCAGGGAGGCCTCAATATTAAGTGAATTGGTAACCAGGTCCTGCGTTGACTGCACAAGCACCGTATGGTCGATCAAAACATGGAAATCGGGGATATCATTATCAAAGTCAGTATGATCAAACCGGAGCAGGATCCTTGCCGAAACTGTTGAAATGCCGTAAACCGACTCAATGGCCAGTCCCTCGGGCTCATTGACAAGACTGAAGTGGGATTCATCGAGCGAGACAGCACCCTCAAATTCCTCCTGGATAAGATCGATGGTCAATTCCCTGGCATCCAGGCGCCGCTCGGTCAAAACGGAATCAGCGCTCAGGCTGGCGACAGGGCCGTCCCCTATGGCCTGGATGGTGATGGGATCGGTATAGAGATCATCCTCCGTGGTATACCGCAATTCATCTTTGTTGATACGCACGGTAAAATCGTATATATCCGAGTTAAAATTCCTTCCGGTAAAATACAGGATTATTTCAGCCTGTGTCGGGGATATTGCGGCGGCACTGAGGATGAAAAGTCCCGATGGTTCATTTATCAGCGTAAAGTCCCTCCGGTTTACCGAGCCAGGGTTATCAAATTCTTCATTCACCAGGGTAACGGTCAGTACCCGCCCGTCAAGGATATCTTCCCTCAAAGGCTGGTCCGGTTCGAGGGTGGCAGATTCTATGTTGGCGACTGCAGTTAATGTACTGGATACCAGGTCGTTATTAGACTGTGCCAACTCATCCTTTTTGATTTTGACCCTCAGATCAGGATAGTCAGTATCAAAATCCCGCTGGTTGAACATAAGTAAAATATCAGCGCTTGTCGGCGATATCCCGGTTATCGATTCGATGTCGAGCCCCGGTGGTTCATCAACAAGTTCGAAGTTCCTGTCACGAAGCCTGGTATAATCCCTGAAACTTTCCTCAACAAGGTCGATGGTGAGGGTTCTTACATCCAGCCACCGCTCTTCAAGGACCGTGGAATCAACACTGAGTAAAGCCTGTGGCGTTTCATCATAGGCTGTGATAGTCAGGTTATTGGATCTTATTTCATCGCCTGGTGAAGTGTTTTTCAATATATCACCAGATACATCTATACTGAAATCTGTTATGGGCGAGTCGAAGTCGTTTCCGGCAGGAAATGCCAGTTCCATTACCGCATGGGTGGCGTCCGAAACGGTCACGGATTCGATGACGAGTCCCCCGGGTTCATGATTCAAATCAAAATAACCAATTGGAATGCTCCCGGTGCTGGTAAATTCTTCGTCGGTAAGGGTTATATCAAGGGACCGTGCATCCAGTGTTTGTTCCTGAAGCGGTGCATCCGGTGAGATGGATACGCTCTCATCATATGCATCGATGGTGAGGCTGTTCGTCGAAAGGACACCGGATGATGTCTGGGTCAGTTCCGAATCATCAATGGTAAGGGAAAAATTTGAAATATCTGTATCAAAATCAGTTCCGTCAAAGGCAAGATCCACCATTGCCCTTGTCTGACTGATAAGGACCACGGCATGTATCGTCAGTCCATCCGGGGCATTGATAAGCCTGAAATTGCCCCTGTCCAATGACCCGTCGGTCCAGGTTTCATCTGTCAGATCAATGGTCAGGGACTGGAAATCCAGATCCGCCTCATTGAGCGGGAAGGGAGCAGTGATAGTGGCAGATTGTCCCATGACGGCCGAAAGGCTGAATAATCCCACTATTGATATGAGGAGGCATCTCTTCATTATGACGGGACGTATATTTTCTCCATTGCCTGGAGGTTCCAGCGAACCACCAAAACATTCTGGTTCTTCTGTAATAATTCAGGTTGATAATGGTGTGAAAATAAATGTACGAATAATCTCTTAACCTGCCTTGTCTCAATGTCCTGAAATTGATAGACTTACTATCTTTTAGGATAGACGGCCTGAATTGTAATTTAAAAGAAACCCTGAAATCCTGTTTATTGATCGTGTCCGGGGAAAGCATACACCTGACAGAAATCAGACAAATCCTTTAAGCCAAGGAAAAAGTGTTATTCAGCCGGTCAGGACTGTTACCTACCATATTCAAAAAGGTTGTATATTTATTGTAACGCCGATATTGGCATAAAAGAAAAGATCCCCAGGTGTTCAAATGAAAGCGATAAAATTCAGACCAATCAATGCAAACCTTATTGCTTGCATCCTCGCCTTAATATTTATCCTGCATACCCAGATGATGGCTCAAACGTCGCTCCGCGAGGCGGTCCAACACGACGATTTCGAGATCCGCGAAGAGATGGTACCCATGCGGGATGGAGTCAGGCTCTACACCATCATCCTGACCCCGAAGAATCCTGCAAAACCGCTGCCCATCATATTTGAGCGCACGCCATATGATGCAAGCCGGATCGTTGGAGACCGTCCGACCTCCCGCCTGGAGGTCACCCTTGGCAACCAGTTCATGGGCAACGACTATGTTTACGTAGTCCAGGACATCCGGGGCCGTTTCAAATCGGAGGGCGACTTCGACATGTTTCGTGTACCCAGGGGGACCTTCAATAAAACCGAGACCGACGAGACAACGGATGCTTGGGACGCCATAGACTGGTTGGTAAAAAACGTACCTTCGAACGGCCGGGTCTGTGTATGGGGTACCTCTTACCCCGGCTGGCTTACGCTTGCAGCCATGCGCAATCCGCATCCGGCACTAGCGGCTGCCGTCCCCTTTAATCCTGTGGTTGATGTCTGGAAGGCCGACGATTGGTTCCATTGGGGTGCATTCCGCGGATCCTTTGCGTTCTCGTTCATCTACGAGATGGAAACCCGGACAGATTCTTTTACCCCTTACCCCTATGAAATCCAGGATATTTATACCTGGATGCTCGGACTGGGTGCAGCAGGAACAGGGCTCGGGGCACGTCTCGACGACCGGCATGAAATGTGGTACCGCTTGATGGAATCCCCGAGCTATGGACCCTACTGGCGCGAAGTTGCCGCTGACCGCTGGTTCGATTCGCCGCCGCGTCTCGTGCCGGCCTTACATGTGCACGGATTATGGGATCAGGAGGACATCTATGGTTCGCTGGCGGTCTATGCAGCACTCGAACGGCATGACACGGCCAATGATCTTAACTTCTTTGTCGCCGGACCCTGGTACCACGGACAGCACTTTGCAGACGGGAGCAGCCTTGGTGCCCTGAACTTCGATGAGAACACTTCGAAGCGATTCCGACAGGATGTCCTGGCACGGTTTCTTCGCCGGTATTTGCACGGGGATGCAGTGGAACCGCCGGCACCTGTCACCGTGTTCGAGACGGGCACGAACAGCTGGCATAGCTTCGACCGGTGGCCCCCGATCGATGAGCAAATCCGGGTTTACTTGCAGCCAGACGGTGGCCTGTCATTTACACCACCGACCTCCGATGTATCGTTCACCGAATTCGTATCAGATCCTGCAAAACCGGTACCCTACGAACCACGACCCAACTGGGGGATCGAGTACAGCAATCCACCCTCCATCGCAGCATGGAGGCGCTGGCTCGTCGAGGACCAGCGCTTTGTCGACGGGCGGCCTGACGTGGTGACGTGGGTCAGTGAGCCGCTTTCGGAACGGCTCACTGTCCGCGGACCGGTGACCGCCCAGCTGCTGGCCGAGACCACCGGTACGGACGCAGATTGGGTGGTGAAGCTCATTGACGTTTATCCGGACGATGATCCGGCATTCGAGATGTCAGGTTACCAACTCATGGTGAGTGCTGACATCTTCCGGGGTCGCTACCGCGAGGACTACGATGTTCCGAAACCGATTACGCCCGATCGGGTTTTGGATTACATGATCCCGCTGCCCCACGTAAACCACACTTTCCAGCCCGGACATCGCCTCATGGTGCAGGTGCAGAGCTCGTGGTTCCCGCTCTACGACCGGAACCCGCAGACCTTCGTTCCTTCAATCATGTCGGCTCCAGGGGATGCCTACAAAGCACAGCGCCATCGCGTGCATCACAGCTTAAAATATCCATCGTATCTGAAGCTAAATATGGACAACACCAATAATTTACCATAGCATATATGTTAGCTGATTAAATTACATTTCCGGATCGAGCGTTATTTAACAATGTTTTATTAACCTTTTCAAATCTAAAAACAGTAAGAGGAGAAAAAAATCATGGAAACAAAGAAATCAATCCAGATCTCTTTTATTATCCTGTTAATCATGACGATCCTGGCTTTAGTTTACGGATTTCTGGCAATGATCAAACCAGACTTCTTTGTTGCTAGATCATTTCAACTTTATATGGGACAATCCTGGTGCGATCACCTCAGCGCAAGTCCAGTGTTAGCCAATTATATTTTGATCCTGGAAAGGATGGCTGGCGGAAATGGATTTGCTGTCTCGATTGGAGGTCTATTTGTCCTTTTTACAGCCTTTAAAAAAGTTGAAAAATGGGCGTGGTTCTTTATTGCGGCTGTTTCTATCATTGGCTGGGTCAACGTTCTTATTGGGAATATCGCTTTCAAAAATCCAATCACCATTACCGTCATTATTATTGGTCTGGTTCTGTTGGTGATCGGATTGATTATTCCAGCAAAGGACTTTTTAGGTAAAAAGTAATTACCTGTCTGTCAACGTGTTGTAATCGATTCAATAGAGGGTAACTAAATCAGCTAACAACGGACCCAGGCTGACCGCAGGGGCTTGGTCTGAAATTGTTATATACCTGACTGATATGGCAGCATTGAACCGGACAATTGGCCAGGCTGCTTTTTAAGATTGACTTGCTTTCTGAAAATTCCTTACCTGAGTTATACCAGAATATTTACAAATTCGTTTCTTAATAGGGCAAACCAATTCTCAATACCTCATAATAACTGATCCATATTATGAGCAGCTTTGTTTACCTGAATGTCTTGTTTTATCTGCTCATTGAACTGATATTTGTGATTGGAATTCCTGTTTTCTCCCAAACCGGTCAGGCACCGGGCGGACCGGAAACAAACATCATTCAGACAGGCGTACCATTTCTAACCATCATCCCGGATGCAAGGTCCGGGGGCATGGGTGATGTCGGTGCTGCCAGCCAGCCTGATGTTAACTCCCAGTACTGGAATGCTGCGAAGTATCCCTTCATGGAGAGCCGCTTCGGTGCAACCCTGTCATATACACCCTGGTTACCAAAACTCATCAGCAATGTTTACCTGGTCTGCCTTGCCGGTTTCTATAAAATAGATGATAAACAGGTGTTTAGTGCCAGTTTTCGTCGTTTTTCTGCCGACCATTTTATTTTTGTAACCAATTACAACGTACCGCTGGGGTTTTTTGTACCCGGTGAATTTGCCATCGATGCAGGATATTCGAGGAAACTGTCAGAAAATTTATCGGGGGGCATTGTACTCCGCTACATACACTCTGATCCGAACACCGCACAAACCGTTGGGGGTGGTGATTCGAAACCTGCCAAGGCCATCGCAGGAGACCTGGGAATCTATTACCGGAAACCCGTCTTAAGGCTGGAAAATCTCGATGCTAACCTTGGATTGGGCGCCCAGGTTGCCAATGTGGGAAATAAGATAGCCTATACGGAGGAACAGGAGAAAGCCTTCCTTCCCATAAACCTGAGGCTGGGAGGAGCATTTACCATCAAGGCAGGTGACCATCACTCGATATCACTGATGTCCGATATAAATAAATTACTTGTCCCCACCCCCCCCATCTGGCTTACCGACAGCACAGGAACTGTTGCCAGGACCCCACAGGGCCAGCCGATTGTAAAGCATGGCAGGAATCCATACGTATCCACTCCTGTGGGAATGCTTCAGTCCTTCTGGGATGCCCCCGGTGTGCTGAAGGATGATGGAACAAGGAGCCGGTTTCAGGAGGAAATAAATGAAATATCACTTGGTGTCGGACTTGAGTATAGGTTTCATAGAATCATTGCCATAAGAGGAGGTTACTTCCATGAACATGAAACCAAAGGATCCCGAAAATACTATACGGTTGGCCTTGGATTCCATTATAAATATGTATCCCTGGACGGGTCCTGGTTGATTCCCGCAAAGTCCGGAAATCCGCTCAAAGACACATACAGACTCACCCTTTCACTTGATTTTCCAGCTATATCATAACACGCAAGGGGGTGGCCGGGGATCATTCATAAAGTGCATCCACAGCCAGCACAAGGAACATAAAATTGGTAGCTCCCCCTCCCATCACGTATTCTGTCTGTTGCCAGAAAAATGGCCATATTTTCATCTCCGGCAGGTCGGGCCTTATAAGTGCTGTCCCGGAGGCAACCCCGCCCGGGATGAATGACCAGTCGGCACGGTTCACGCCGTAAGCGGTGGTTACTGAATTTGCCCCTACGCCGGAAGCGAATGAGGCGTTGTTTATCCCCGGATGCACACCCAGGATAAAATGCAATGCATTTTCGAAGTGATCGGTTGGTGCAAGCTCCGGCCAGCCTTTGTGGAAAAAATACTGTTCCACCCCGAAGCGCTGGATATTCCACCCTGCTCCCCATATCCTGGGCCTGTAAGGTACGCCGTAGGGAGAGTCCGATGCCTGCTGTTTTTTCAGCTCCTGCTGGTAGGCAGCCACGGCTTCGGCAATGTCTTTCTGGAACGCCGGATCTTCGATCAGGTGGATCACACGGCCAAGGGCCCATCCGCAAGCACCGATTTGTTCTATGATCTGCGTCTTCATGGACAGCAGCTGCCGGATCATATCGGGATCACCGGTGGTGAGGATCAGTTCTGAAAGGGCCTGTACCCTGGTGGAGACCCGTACCCGGCCTCCCGATGCACTTTCCCACAATGCCATGGCTGTGGCAAGGGCCTCATCCGCCAATTCGGGATGATCATCCCTGAGTACTCTTGCAGCGTTGGCAAGTGCAGCTGCAACACCCAGTTCCGTTCGCGGATTTTCCTGGGTGAATACCCACCTGTCGTCGTTCACACCTGACCTCCGGGCTTCTGCCTCTCTTCCTTCCAATGCCGGATCATACTGCAGGTTGTCGGTCATGGAGGCGGCATCCCCCAGCATTACATACTGGCGGAGCGTGGGACAAATAATTCCGCGGTACAATCTTCCCAGG
>LJUP01000040.1 GCA_001303955.1 Bacteroides sp. SM23_62
TTACGCAGGCGAAGACAAATCGCTACGCTTGGTTATTTCACTCTCCACCATACAATTTATACACTTCTGAACCAGCGCTCAGAAATGCCCCCGTTCCGTAAACTTCAGTTTTGTCAGGCCAGGCTTGGCCTGGAGCCGCTCCTATGGGCTGAACATAACCCAGCATGCCTTCCTCTGTGACATGACTGACCAATGCTTTCCATCCTTTCTCAACAGCCGGGACATAGGCTGCCTTTTCCAGAATACCTTTATTTATTCCCCACGCCAGGCCGTAGGTAAAAAATGACGAACCACTTGTTTCGGGCGTGGGGTAAAATGCCTGTCCCAGTAAACTCATTGCCCAGTGCCCTTCCGGAGTTTGAATTTCGAGCAATTTTGCAGCCATTTTTTTGTAAATCTTCAGGAAATACTTGTATTCCTTGCTCTGGGGATCCAGCTCATTCATGATATTGGTGAGCCCGGCAAATACCCATCCGTTGCCTCTTGACCAGAATATTTTTGTTCCGTTATCCAGTTTACCCATGTAGCTTTCGTCGCGGTAATAGAGGTTCTCCTTTTTATCAAACAGGAAATCGGTGGTTGCTTTGTATTCAGCCATCATGAAATCGAGATATTTCCTTTCACCTGTAATATTGTAAAGCTTTGCCCAGACGGGAGGTGACATAAACAGTGCATCACACCAGTTCCATCGGTCCCGGTGGTATGGGGTACTACGCCATTGCAAAGGGGTTTGTGCAGGATGGAGCATGATGTAATTGAACCGTTCTTTTGTGGGTCCAAGCATCTTCTCATCCCCATACTTACGATACAGCTCAGCATACATTTGGCCTACCGTATGATCATCCGCATCGTATATACGACGGTGTAAATTCCACTCATGCTTTTCTCCAATCTCTTTGAGCCATTCGTAATACTTATCATCATCTGCCATGGCTGCCCATTTCACCATACCAACATACAATGCACCATTTGTCCAGTCCAGTGGATGGTGAGGTTCATCCCGGCTATATGAATCACGGTAATGATCTATTTGCCAATCAGCAACTTTTTTCATGATTTTCTTTACCTCAGTGGGTGCTATGTCCTGAGCCTGGGTTAAGGTTGTAATGGCAAATGCTGCCACCATGATAAAAATCTTTGATGTTTTCATTTTTTGAGGATATTTATGGTTTGATTTTTATTAAAACGTAGAACAAGTGGTATCATGATGAAATACAGGGACTTTGTAATTTATTGTTTATCAGAGAGGTATTAAAAATAACAATATTTTGGGAGTATGGGGAATTTGAAAAATATACCTACATTCACGAAACGAGAACGATTCTTTTTCCTAAAACTGACTGCCATGATTAAAAAGTGCATTTTATGGGTCTGTATTTTTGCATTATCTGGTTCTTTCAGCCTTTTTTCCCAGGGGCAGTTTAAGGCATTGGTTTATACCAGTCCCGATTACTACCACGATGTCGTAATACCCACAGCCATATCTGAATTCAAAAAAATGGCAGCGAAGCATTTTTTTGAAATGGAATGGACCCAGCAAGCATCAAGATTTAACGGGGATGAGCTGAAGGATTATGCTGTGATCGTTTTCTTGCATGCCAATGGGGGTTCATTGGATAACGAGCAAATGAAAAGCCTCAAGCAATTTGTCCGGCAGGGAGGAGGATTTGTAGGAATCCATGCCACATCAGTCACACAGGAACAGGATGAATGGTTCCAAAAACTGGTGGGAAGGGTTTTTATAGGGCATCCTGAAAAACAAACGGCAGTGATCAATGTGATTGACAAGAATTTTCCTGCCTGCATGCACCTGCCGGATCATTGGTTGTGGACCGATGAATGGTATGACTTTGGAGAAGCTTTAACTGACTCCATGCATGTGCTGTTGACTGTTGATGAGTCCACATACAATGCCATAAACGGCATGGGTGATTTTCATCCTGTTTCCTGGTACCAGGAATATGATGGGGGAAGATCCTTCTATACTGCCATGGGCCATCTGGAAATACATTATTCAGATGCCAGGTTTCTAGATCATATCTATGGTGGAATATACTGGGCTGCAACAGGCAAAGGAATTCTTATGAACACTTCCGAAGACTTTTAAAGATGATTGCAAACCTGAATGGATAGAATGCTTATGGATTTTATGAAATTACTGATCACTTTATTGCTTCCCATATTGCTGTTCAGCTGCGGAGATCATTCCCTCATTCAGTATCAACCCTTGACAGAGCATATCAGCCAGTACGATAAGGCTGAATTTCGGATTTCTGTTGGGGATACTTTTGCACAACCCTATGACAGCAGGTTGGTAGCGTTAAATATGATCCTTGAATCGCCCTCCGGCAAATCTTTGTTCTTACCGGCTTATAATGAGGCTCAAAGGGAAGGATCATCTGTTTGGAAAGCCTGTTTCACTCCACAGGAAGCCGGAGAGTACAGCTATCACTTTGAACTCATCAGGAATGGGGAGGAAATTGATATTTCAGAAAACGGGAATTTTGCTGCCTCGGCATCTGAAAAGGATGGATTCCTGCATACAGACGGATTCTGGACATTGAGATTTGATTCTGGAAAGCCCTTCAGGGGAATAGGTGAAAATGTAAGTTGGGAAGCCAGAGCCTGGGAGAACCCGAAGTGGACATATGATTATTTCCTTGCATCACTTTCTGGAAACAATGCTAATTTTTTCCGTGTATGGATGTGTCCCTGGAACTTCCCGGTAGCCTGGCCGGAAGTCAGCAGCACAGACCGCTATACATCATCTGAAGAATATTTTAATCCAAGTGGTATCAAGAGGCTGGATGAGGTTGTTCAGATGATTGATAGCATGGATTTGTACATGATGCTGGCAATCAATCATCATGGAGGGTTCATCGAAAACCGTGGATGGGAGCATAACCGTTACAATGCAGCCAACGGCGGACCTGCAGCCAATCCTGCAGCATTTTTTGCTTCCCCGGAGGCCAGGGAGATGTTTAAGAACCAACTCAGGTATATCGTTGCCAGATGGGGGTGTAGTCCTCATATAGCTGCCTGGGAATTTTTTAATGAGGTGGACAATGCGGTATTTTATGGCCAGGACAGCATCATCATACCGCATCAGGCAGTCACCAACTGGCATAAGGAAATGGCAGCCTATCTTAAAAGCATTGACCCTTACGATCACATCGTGACCACGAGTGTTTCTCACCGGGAAATTGAGGGCCTATATGCCCTGGAAGAGCTTGATCTGAATCAAATGCATGTATATAAGCGGACCAAGCAGATTCCGGAAGAGATCCTGATGTATACAGAAAAGTATCAGAAACCCTTCAGCTGGGGTGAATTTGGATATGAATGGGACTGGAATAAGGACTTTTCAACGTTTGCGGATGAGATGGACCATGATTACAGAATTGGTCTGTGGTATGGTCTGTTCAATCCCACACCCATCCTTCCCATGACCTGGTGGTGGGAGTTTTTTGATGAGAGAAGTATGACAACATACTTTAAAAGTGTTGCAGAAATCAACGATCAGATGCTTGAAGCAGGTGGAGGTGCTTTTGAAAAAACTGAGGCTCATGCCGGGAATGCCGAGGCTTATGCTGTTAAATGCGGAAAAACATATTTCGTATATTTGTTGAATGATTCCGGTCGGGCCTTTAACGGGGATGTGGAAATAACTGTTTCAGAAAGCGAAACGACGGATTTTTTCGTGAAAGCATTTGATCCTGATTCCAGGGAATACCAGGACAGAGGGAAAACTGCCTCTCAAAACGGGAGAATTGTATTTTCTGAAAAGGATTTAGAGAACACCCTGTGTAAAGTATTCATACTCTCCACATCAGAATAATTCCGTTGTATGGACTATTAATTATGACTCATAATCATCCCTTTCCCATAAAAGACTGTCTGCCTGTGATTTTCTTATTGCTGGCATTCCCTACATTCGGCCAGGAATCGAAAAACACCTAAAGCCTTCAGGGATGGTGGCACCTGGTACTACCCCCATTTTCACCTGTTGTTCACGTTGACAATACCATCACTTTCAGGTTAAAAGCCCCGGTTTGATCAGGCTCGGAACATTGATTATGGAATGGTCAATATCCATAGGTATCAGTCAAAGGCCATGGGTAAACAAAGAGGCTTGTACGTTTATCTGCCCGCAGAGTATCAAGATAATTTCCAAAAGAATTACCCGGCATTATATTTACGTCATGGCGGGGAGATAATGAGTCAAGCTGGTCCGGCATGAGCGGCCGGGCTGATGTAATTCTTGAAAACCTTATTGTCGATGGCAAAACCAGGCTTATGATTATGGTAATGATGAAAGGACTGACGGACGGAACCTGGGCAGGTGGCAGCTCCCCGGAAGGCATTGGAAACTACAGGGTACTTGAAGGCAAAGAATACAGGGCCATTGCAGGTTTGTCCATGGGCGGAGGCAGTCTTTTATCATTGGCCTGCGGAATACCGGGAAATTTTGCTGAGTGGGGGACTTTTGTTCCGGATTGTTAAGCGCAAAAGAGTTTGTCCTTTCTGAGTATATCCCAGATTTCTATTTATAAATCTATCAGTTCAATCAGAATTTTGAGTTGATCTGGCTGGCCTGTGGAACTGATGATCCAAGAATTCATGGGCACAGGGAGTTTTCACAGCGTATATTTTAGCCTGAATAATGGGAATGTATTCCCCCAAGCAGAACTTCAGGCAGCGGCTTTCAATGAGTGACCTGTTAATGTGGCTCCGGCAACAATGAAAGCTATAACCCCTGCCAGCAAGAAGATCCACCAATTGTACAAAAGGGGAATTAAGAATGTACCCCGTATTTTACACTTTAAGGCAAATAAATTACTCTAATCTTTGAAATACTTTGCCGATATTGCTTAATGGAGGGGAGGTAGAAAAAAGACCTGCATGGGCTTAAAGTCCAGTGGATTTTATTGCTTTTCCTTGATCCAGGATTAAGTAATCAAAATAGGTTTCAATGGATACCAATATGCGTTTGAAATGATTGCTTCTGTATTTTCATGTCCAAGATTCATGAAATCAATTATTTTGTCTTCTTTTGGGAACAGACTATGACAGTAAACCGGGTAGGTATGGTCAGGTACGATCCCAATGTAATCATTGCCAGTTATCATTTGAAGGATTGCTTCCCCTTCATGCAGAATAAAAGGGATATTGTTTTCATAAAGGGCAACAGCCATTTTTACAGTCTCCTCAACCCTGGCTATGCTAGACCCTGCCAGCATCAATGTCCATGCGTCTCCGGATTCAACAACCATCAATGAGATGTGGGTTGAATTTCCTCCACGACAAATCTCCCAGGGATGGGCTCCCGGATTTTTGCCGCTATTATACCATTCCCTAAAGTCTTCCTTTGAATGCATCTCAATTTCAGTCAGCCCACCATGCCGCCCATCGGCCATTTGATTGTACTTTTCTCTTGGAGACAATTTATCCCGGGTTTCCCTGAAATAACCATTGGCATTGTAGCAAATCTCGCAATACCTGAAGAAATCATACGCTGATATTTCAGGGATGGTTAATATCTCTTTATGATCCTGCTGTTTCCCCACAATGGTTTTCATTGCCTGAATCCTGTTTTCGCCCAACCTCTCATCTAACCTGACTGCTTCAATTCCCAATATATCCCAGTATTTTTTCCTTATCAATCTGCCGATCATTTTCTGATAGGATAAATTTTTCTCCAAATCGCTATTGTACATGGTAACATCTTTTTCAATTTTCCTTGTCTCTTCTTTTATCCTGTATAACAGTGATTCCAGAAATCTTACCATATCCTTATCCTGGCAATTTTCATTTTCTTCAGGTTCTTCATTTGCATTAATGGTAAAGCACAGTCTTGAATTGATATAAAAAAAACTGATCGTCCCGGTATCTTGCGGTTGTAATGCTATACCATTTAACTTTATCGGGATAATAATCTTCCCATTCCTGTTTAAATGCTTCATATGAATCCACAAGTCCTTCGCTGAGATATTCTTCAAAATCTCCAAAATCATAAATGGAACCCCTGGGAATGTCAATCCATAATTCTCTTATTTCATCATCACCCTCAGCTAAAATGCGACTCATTGACAAATAAATATCTGCGAGTAGCTTTTTCTTGAAGGGATCCGTAATTAAGGAGTTATTTTCACACTGTTCGATAATTTGGTCCATCCAGGGTGCAGTTATATCCATTTTCATAGAACAAATGTCCGGTTTAGAGTTTCAGTATCCAAATGCAATTCTTGTCCATTTCATATGAAATAACCTCGAGGGGATAGGCAGGGTAATTTTCAGTAAATTTCTTTACTGAAGTTGTCTTTCCACTTTTACATTTCAGTTTAACTTCATAAGCCAGACCTTCATTCAGGGAAGCGTTAATTATGAAATCTATTTCAGCTTTATCAGTTGTGCGCCAATACTTAATTATATCTGGATCATATAGTTCCGTCAACCTTTTGTGAACATAATTTTCTATCAATGCACCCCTATCTTCCCTGGAATTAAAATCAAAAAACCGGTTAAGAGAACTATTTCTCAAGCCTGAATCTTTGAAAAATATCTTTGGCATTCTGGTAAGCTCTTTTCTGAGATTTGTATGGAATGGCTTTAGCAGTTCAATATGGAAACAATTCTCAAGGACAAACAGGTATTTTTGAACGGTTTTATTATCCACACCAATTGTATTTGCAAGCTCATTTCTGTTCACAATATTCCCTGTCTGCCCGGCCAGCAGGGTCAACATGTAGTAAAATTTGTTCGCGTTACTTATCCCGGATTCATCGATGTCCCTTTTTAAAAAGGAATCTCTTATATCTTTCAGCAATTTTATTTTCTCGTCCCTGTTTGTTTCCAGCGCAACTTCCGGATAGCCACCAAAAATCAGATACTCACTGAACAACTCTGTCAATTCTCTGGAGTTGGTCGAAATATAATCCTGAAGGCTCCTGATGTTTTGCAACTCTTTGCTTAATTTGTCCGAACCCTTAAAAACCAGCCATTCTTCAAATGTCAATGTCTGTAATTCAAATACTCTTTTCCGTCCGGAAAGGGAATCAGTGAATTTCTGGTCCATATAAAATGCACTGCTGCCAGATGCAATGATTTTAAGATTCCGGTTGTACACATCATATAAATACTTAAGAAAATTTGATGGATCAGCAGCATATTGAATCTCGTCAATAAAAAGAAATAACGGTTTTTTTGCTTCGCTTGAGCTATTCAGATATTTTTCCGGACGCTGAACAAAGGAAAAAACCTCCTCGGGATGGTCATTTATGGCAGTAAGAATGTCCCTGTCCTCAAACGTCAGGAAACTTACTGCATCTCCATTACTCTCCAGTTCTTTGTATAAAGCCTGTAATAATGAGGTTTTGCCGCTTTGACGGGGACCCGTAATCAGGGTATATTCTTTCCTTGAAAGGTGCTTTTTAATATCCCGGTGTATTTGGCGCTGGATATACATTTCTTTTTGTTACAAAGTTAATGAAAAAAAGGATAATTATGGAAACAGAATCCATAATTATCAGATATTTATGGAATAAATATCCAATAATATCACAATTTGTAATAATTTTGTTCGCTAAAGTCATAATGGCTGATATTCAAAATAACCTTCCGCTGCAGACCTACACAAAACAACTAACTTACCGGCATAGAGCGAAACACTGAATTAAATTTTTGCTCAATCTGTTCTATTTCCTGATCAGTCAAAGCATTAAATTCCTTTTTCCTGGCCCTATATGATAATTTACCATTGTTTTGTCCGAGGAACCAGATAAGCAGCGCAACCATTTTATCGGGCATTTCAAAGTTGTCGTCCAGCCAGGCTTTCATTGAATCATAATCAAACAGGCAGGATAGTTCAGCAGGTATGATGTTGTTAATTGTGTAGTCAACACAATCAAACAGGAACTCTGCCTGTTAAGCTGTCATCGTTTAACAAGGAAGTTAACTGTACCGTCTATCCAAGTATCTTCGATACACAATTGAACATCGAAATGAACTCAAATCGTCTGATTAATGTTACTGTAATATTATACGATCTTACAGGAAAACCTGTATTAAATGCTAGTTTTGATATTCAGCCAGGGCTTAACCTCCACCAAATCGATTGCCCTGCGACGCTCTAAAAACAAATGTACCTTCTCCGTATTATCGATAAAAACAGCAGTGAAGTATTAGAAGTTCTGAGAGTTATTAAAAAATAAGAGATATGAGATACATTTTTTTGCCCTTGTTCGCCCTCATAACTGGTCTGGCTTTTTCCCAGAACAAGACCGATGTGAGCCTTTTCATGAAAGAAGATCCCGGCCATTTATTAAGCGAAGTCTTGGTAAAAACCTATTCCGATGATCCTTATTGACAAGGATCATTGACAGCTCCGGGTGTGCCAAAGTCACCTGTGTTGTAAACGGATGTGGCAATACACCAGGAAGTCCCCAGGATGGCATCAGCGGGAGTGACCATATCCGGATTCAGGCTGATCGAAGCACCTGGTGAGTCCGGGAAATGATCCCCACCGTAATTCACGGAAAAGATCAATGCACCGGGCTCGATTTCCGTACCTTCATTATATATGCCAAGAACAGCTCCTGTGTTGGGCAACAGAATGCCTGAACCAAAAACATAACTGTTCGTGGCGTCCGTCGCCATTTCAGTGCGTTTGAATACGAAGTATCCCGCCGCGGATAACTCAATGGAATCTGTGATGATGTGACGGTTGAGATCATCCCTTACCAGTACAAGGTTTTGCAGGTTAATTGTTTGATCCGAATTGTTGTAGATCTCGAACCATTCACCTTCTGTATCAGTTAGCACCGAAGGATTATACATGATCTCTGTGATCAGCAATTCTCCATACCCTATTCCACTGCTATGAGGATTGCCGGAGTGGTCTGTTAATTCAATTACCTCCACCACTGCCTCGGATGAATCCATTATTATACTGAAGTTTGCCATACCTCCGTTGACTGTGGCATCCACAAGTACCTGATAATGCCTGTTTGGAAGTGGTTCCGGTATTTGACCGGATAAAACTTTACTGGCATACGAACCATCAGGCAACAAATAGGAAAGCTCAACCATGATTTCAAGCGGTAAAGTCCTGAAATAGCCCATCCTGGTTTCATCTCTTGAGAATACCAGTGAACCCAGCTGCGATGATACGGTTGTCGTGTAATCAATAAAACTGCTTGTGACATTACCGGAATAGAGGATGGTCACAATGGTGTTGGCCAGCTCGCAATTCACCAGAACCGATTGCCGGGAGTTGCTGCCAATGGTAAACACTTCCGATGCCCCGAAATAATAGGGATTTTCAAAAGCAGCCGGGAGATCATTATCTGAATGGGCTGCAACATAGTAATTACCGGTTTCCAGTTCAATGGTATCCGGCATTGCCGAAACACTGTCAAAGGCCATTACCAGGGTGCCATCCGCACTGTAAATGGTGACTTTAAAATCCTCGATACGGGGCATTGATTTTAATCCCCTGCCCACCTCATTAACATTGACTCGCAATCCGATGCTAACGTGTAATTTGCCGGTTTCCCTGCTGGGTTTAAACTCATTTTTCTGGCAAGAAATTGAAATGATCATCGTTAGACAAAACGTTAAAAGACATAGATTTTTCATGGCTTAAGCATTTATTGGTTAACATTTGAAGGGATTTATTGCTTAATGTGACTGGAAGCAATAAATCAGCGTTTCCTTTCAAATTATCTGCATGCTATAAGACTGGTCTCGTCTGTTATAAAAAATACGGGCTTGAAGGTAGATCCGGTAAAGGGCATTACTCTCACACTATCTTTCTTTCTTTATTAAGGGGACATTTTCAGGATTGAGTTCCCAACCGGTTCAGGCAGGATGATGAATTTTTTTGAGTTGAGCAAGAAGATTGCCAGGCGCCTGATCCGTATTTTTTTAAAGGATAAAAACGGTAAACGCCCCGTGTTTGGCAGTAATGAGAAATTCCAATCCGATCCTTACTGGCAGGACCATATTCTTTTTTATGAATATTTCAATCTGGATCCTTCCGGATATCTTAAAACGGGGAACAGTTTATTGGATGTGGATTAAACCTGCCACGATTCCACGCTTCATAATTCTTACTGCCAATTGAGGTTGGTTTTTGACCTTGATAACGGTTGCCGGCATTCCTGATATACATGAACGATTGCAAAAAGGACACAAAGCAGGTAAGCGTACATAAAAAAATAATTCTTGCATATCGGAAACGGATCAGAAATAATGGTTATTCTTGTCGGGGTTTAGGAAATGGTATTCATGGAACCTTTTATTGTTGACAAACCTCAGGGCACAGTCAACAAGATTTTTATTACATTGAATTTTAATAATAAGGGAGTAAAGCAGCAGCAGTGGAGGGTAATGATCTTATAAATTATTAGAGTATATCGTTACAGGTTCCGGAAGCCTCGAATTAAAAGAAAAGATCCACGAATCTCTTGCCGGAATAAAAAGAATTTTTGAAATGATGCCGGTAACATTCCTTGAGTTTGTTAAATATAAAACAAATTATCGCTATCAAGGAAATATTGTGACATTTTTAGAAATTCATCAATCCGAATGTGAAACCCTTCTAAACGAATACCTGAATTATGGAGGATTCCCACGGATAGTGACAGAACCCGAATCAGATGAAAAACTGAAACTGATCGATGAAATTTTCCGAAGTTATATTGAAAAAGATATCGTTTATCTGTTGCAAATCGAGCGCCCTGAGGTCTTTAAGATGCTTATTCAAATTCTTGCAAGTCAGGTTGCTCAGTTGATAAACTTTTCTTCCCTGGCTTCCCAGGTCGGCCTCTCGGTTCCAACACTGAAAAAGTGCCTAGCGATTTGTTCAAGTTCTCCCGACGCGATCAAACTCCTGACATAGCAGGTATGGAAAATGTCTGTGGTACTTAATTGAGGATTCTGGTATTATCGGCACTATCGTCCGGTATTATCAAAACATTATCCCCTGACACTGGCCTCGGGCAATCGCTTCTGAATGTCCTTTAGTTGCTCATAACTTTCGATGCCCAATGTAAAATGGTCGAGAAAACCTGCCCCGGTGTGAAATTCGAGGCATTCGTCTTTTTGATCCACCAGTCTTCCGGCACCATATACTTTCATCCCAATGATGGCTTTTCCATTCTTTTTCATTCGGGTCAGCACATTTTGAACCGTGGACACATCTGCATCCATAGCCACTCCACCTGGATTATATCTTACAAGGTCTACATCAACCCATGGCTCATCAGCGGTGGTCTCCAGTGCACCAATCGAATGACACGATATCCCATGAGCCCGTATGGTTCCCGCTTCTTTGGCTTCGCTTAATGCTTCCATGGCACCTTTCATGTTCACATTCCACTCGGGATCGGTAATTGCATGCAGAAGAACAATATCGAAGTAATCGGTTCCAAGTTCATTTTTAAACCGGTCCAGATCACTTCTAATATCTTTATAAGTGGTTGAATTAGTCTTGGTGAGCAGCACCAGCTTTTCCCTTTCTATTTTCTTCATTGCCTCCTTAATATGCGGATGAGAACCATACTGATCTGCAGTTTCCCAGAAATTGATTCCTTCATCATATGCGGCACGAAGCAGGTCGGAGACTCCTGTAATACCCAGCTTCCGTGTCTGGTTTGAACTTCCTCCAAATCCACGTGTTCCGGTACCCATTGCCATCCTTGACATAACTATTCCTGTATTGCCCAGTTGAACCTGGTCACTTGGATATAATTTTTTAGTTCCTGCAAATAGTTCATATGGAAATGCTGTGAGTAATGCTGTACCGGCAAGGCTGTTCTGAATAAATTTTCTACGATTCATGAGCATTGTGTTATTAATTCAATAAACAAATTTACTGAGACCATACTATCAAAACAAAGAGGAGTGATATTTTGTTTGATTTGAATGCGTGGAGATCATCGGAAATATTGTCGTCGTAAACCACAAGATCAATTACCCTGTTACAAACCAAAGGATTCAATAACCGGCGGATAATCGTCTTATGAATAGCTGTTTAGCTATTTTTTTAGAACAGATTCTTAGCAAATTGACGGGTATTGATCTTCGGTTTGATAGATCTCCTGGCTATGTCTGACAATTTTTCAATCATAAATTCAAATTACCTGAACGGCATAATGTTTTGATGAAAATCCAGTATTCTTTATTTATCTTTCATGATCAGATGAATTAACCAGGAATAGGAAAATCATGAAGTATATTTATCAGTCCGTTTTAATAAGTCTCATAGGTGTTTCTTCTCTGTTTGCCCAACCTGAAGTATATCCCTGGAGTAATATAAGCGGGATCAGGATGGATGGTGAATTGATGGAGCTGAACAGCTCACTCTGCGTCGTCGGGGCAGATTGGTCCGATGTACAAAAATCAGCCAGGGAAAAAGCATGGTACCAGTACCAGAGAAGGGGTGCTACCCAGTCGGTAAGTCTCACTATGGATCAATTTTTCTTCAATCAGTCTGTTGAAGATTTAGGGGCTGGCCGGGCCAATGTGAGGATCAATTTTCGCAATGAAGCAGATACGGCCATTATCGGAACGTTTTTCGTCCTGGGTCTACCTTCCTCCAGATACTCCATTGACGATCTCAATTTGATGGATCCTGCCGGGATAAGCAGTACAAGGGAAATTCCGGTGAGTCCGGGAGAGATCCTGCATGGTTCAGCCAGAGGCATGAGGATCAGTGGTCCTACAAGGAATCTGGAGGTTGTGATAAATGAGAACACAGATATCATAGTCAGAAAGGGACAAACAGATGAAAATGAACAGATTGAAATCTACTTTGCCTTAATGTCAGGCCAGTTTGAAAAGGGCAATTCTGTATATAAATCAATAGACCTGAAGGCGCAGGGGATCGCGGACCTCAGGCCCATTGAATTAACCCTGGACAGGACAGATCCTGGCAGGCCTTTCAAAGGTTTTGGTGGAAATTTTCGCCTTCAATACCCCGGGGTGGATTCCAGGGTTATCGACTACTGCCTGCAGAATATGGATGTAAGATGGGGCCGGGTTGAAATGCCCTGGCGGTTTTGGCACCCGAATGAAAATGATGATCCAATTGCAGAAGCAAATAACGGAGAATTACATCCCCGTGTTGAGGAAGCCATGAGCATGGCCGGAAGACTCCATGAACTTGGTATGCCTGTTATCCTGTCTGATTGGTCGGCTCCAGACTGGGCCATAGAGGGAAGAAGGACCTTTGGCCCCCAGCCCGGGGGATTAAGGGGGAATCCTCTTGACAAAACGAAGCTGAAACAGATCTATCAGTCAATTGCAGATTATTTACAATATGTCAAAGACAATTACGGATTTGAATTTTCAATGTTCTCATTTAATGAATCAGATCTGGGTATCTACGTCCGTCAGACACCTGAAGATCATGCGGCTTTTATAAAGGGACTAGGTACCTACCTGGCATCGAGGGGATTAAAAACAAAGATTCTCCTGGGTGATACAGCCGATGCCAACGGATGGCCTTTTATTGAGACAGCCATGGACGATAAAGCAACCCACCCGTATATTGGGGCTATTTCCTTTCACTCCTGGAGGGGCTATACCGATGAGAACCTTATCAGATGGGCCCGGGCGGCTGAAAGGATGAAACTGCCTCTACTGGTTGGGGAAGGGAGTATGGATGCGGGTGCCTGGAGGTATCCTGATATTTTCAGTGAATCTACCTATGCCATGGCTGAGGCAAACCTGTACGTAAGGATATTGAAGATCTGTCAGCCAGAGGCAATTTTACAGTGGCAGCTTACAGCAGATTACTCTCCTTTGATTGGCGATGGTGTTTTCGGGGATACACACCTTCCTTTGACCCCTACCCAGCGTTTCTGGATTTTCAAGCAGATTGCTGATATGCCTGAAGGCCTTTATGCTATGCCTGTTGAGGCAGACAGGCAAAATATAGTCTGTGCAGCATTGGGTGATAATGAGAAGGGGGTATACCTGGTCCATATGGTGAACAACGGGGCCTCGAGACCAGCCAGACTAAAGGGGTTGCCACCTGAAATGGAATGGATAAGAATATTTGTTACCAATGAGAAGAAACATATGTCACAGCAAAGGATGTTGCGGGTAAGGAACGGGGAAACAAGATTCTTCGCTGACGCAAACAGCTTTATTACGCTTCTTGCCGACGGAGATACACCTTTTTAAAAGATCTTGCGAATGCATGGAAAATATTGCAGCCTGGAATACGGATTCCAAAGCCGGGAATCAGAAATAATTATATTTTAATGTGATACAATCCAATCTCGGATCATTTTAAAAGCCTCCTTTCTGCGTGAAATGGCCTTTTCTTCGCCTTCTTCTACGACCACTTCATAGAGAGAATGTTCAACGCCGGGCAATACTGTATATGTCAGGTTGGTTTTCCCTAATCTCAGGAACTCAAGCATGATGTAATCAGATTGAAGAACAGGAGAATTTCTGTCGATGGAACCATTCAAGTAGTAAATGGGGATCTCCAGTTCCACCAGATCTTCTAATGGTATGTAGGTACAAAAACTGCCCCAGCGCTTATATGGATGCCCATAATACCATTTTTCCGTGTTGTTTGGATCATCGTAAATTTTCTTATAGACGGCAAATAGGCTGTCAACTGCTGCCTGAGCTTCCTGGTGAGTCAGCTTGCCTGTCGCTTCATCCATTCGTCGGTTAATGATGCTTGAGTAAAATTGATTGAGACCGGTGCTGATTACGGAGACAAGATGCGTTATCTTTTTGTTCTCGGCAGCCAACTTGGTGACGAGTATGCCCCCCTCGGAAAAACCAAGGGCAATTACTTTATTCTCTTTGTTGGGGAGCATGTGGCAAAGGGTATCTATAACCATTATACTCGCCTGAACCTCCCATTCCATACCGCATTTTTGAATGTATTCTTCGGATGGCCGGTACTCTTCCAAGTTCTTCATAGGATTGATTTCTTCAACCATTACTGTGTCGCAAAAAGGCGTTCCAGCTTTGCTTATAAAGGCAACATGGAATTGATCTGAAAAATCTTTAATTTGATCCGGAGGGACAGTCCCCAGTTGAATGGATTTTTCTCCGCATTGGACTACCAGCATCGTGGGTAATCCATTACAGCCACTAACGACAAATATTATTGGTTTATCCTCAGCAATCCCATTCTCCGTTACATAAAAGTTTATATTACCAAGTTGTGCGTCTTTAATATTGAATTTTTTAAGTCCCCAATCCTCAGGTGTTACACCCTGAGAGAAAATATTCTGAAAAAGGAATAAGGAAAGTAGGATAATAATGGTTTTCATTTTCATTTTTCCCTTCATTATTGAAACAAATATTAACAAGTCATTATTTTGCGCAGGCTATGCAATCTCAAATCTTCATTATCCTAAATCAAATTTAAACAATATACCCTATATATTAAGCTCACCATTTTTTTATTTAAACATACAAGTAAAATTCAATCATAATAAGCGCTATAGGACGGGCAGTAAAATTTCAGGAGGCACAAGCCCTGCAAAATTTATTTGACAAGGTCAGCCATTTCATGGCATAATGCTATTCTATTATTTTTCTCACGCTTGAAACCTGCAGGACAACGGCTCCGATCAGGACGTTTAATAAGGCTCCGGACAGGGTCAGGAAACTCAAGAGTAAGGCGGCTTCCTGGTCCATTCCAAAGATACCGTAAAAGAAAATAAAGGAACCTTCCCGGATTCCCAGGCTTCCAAATGATATGGGCAACAGGAAAATGAATGTCATTACCGGTGATATGAACAGGGGGACGTAATAGGGTAGATCATAATTCAATGACTTGATGATAATAAAGATCGCATAGGATGCAATAAGCTGGATGATGATTGATAATATCAGTGAAACCGGAATGCTCGGTATAAATTTTCTGAAATTATATTTTATTTCATGTTCGTCCCCGCTTTCCTGTTTCAGGTATTGTGAAAATTTAAAACGGGTATTCTTCAGCTTTTCCAGCAAGGATTTCTGCACCCTTCTGGCAATTTTCGAGACAAACTCAAACCTCTTGGAGAACAATCCGCCTATGGCCACAAAAACCACCAGGCTAAAAAATATGATATATGAGAAAACCATGATCCTGTTAATGATATCATTTGAGCTTATGTCAAGGAAAGGGAAGCTCACGATGATGATCAGGCTGCAGACCGTCAATCCCAAAAGTTTTTCGATAACGGCTACAAAAGTGTTCTTGATCAGGCTGCCGAATTTTCTGGTAGCATATCCCAGCCGATGGATCCGGGAGCAAGAAATCCAACACTCAGGCCAATCCAGTAATTGTTCATCGAGAATGATAAAGGAATGCCTGGATTGATCATTCTCCTTTTCAGGTAATACCACCTGTATGCCCCAACACAAATGATCAAGGGATAAAAAGCCAATCCCAGCAAAAAAAATTTCAACTCAATATTTTTAAGTGAAGTGAAAAAAGAGTTGATATCTATTTTCATGAAAATGTATACCAGGATCGCCGGCGGTATTAAATAATAGAGCGTTTTCCGGATCAAACGCAGAAGTTTCCGGCTTTTTATTTTGGACATGGCAGGCATGTGTTAATTAACCTTACTTATAAGCAGTCGTAATTTACCATTCGGATCTGGAGGTATATGGTCAACGAAGTCAACAATATATTCAATATCTTTATCACGCACCTCCTGACGCAGATCAGTAATTATAGCATTCTCTACAGCTAATCTATCTGCATCTGGCTCTTTGGCAACCTGAATGCGGATTTTGTCATAATCTTCCTGAATCACCCGAAACTGTTTAATTTCTTGTTGTCTTTCCAGAATCACAGCGAAAATGTGCCAGGGCATGTGTTCACCATCGGCAAAAATAATCGCGTCATCCTGACGTCCTATGATTTTCTTAATGACTGGCAGTCCATCTTTAATTTCAGTATTTAAAATGTCGCCCAGTTTATATCGAATCATTGGGAATGATCCTATAAAAAGGTCTGTAATTATACAACTACCATGGTTTGTGTCATGACCATTTTCATCCAGTACTTCAAGATAATCTGTTGTATGACAGATATTAAAATAATCCTCTCCCTTTGTTTGCCAGGCAATGATACTGAATTCTAAAGCTCCATAGGCTTCCATCAGACTTTCTGCTCCAAAACACTTTCCTATAACCGCTCTGGACCTCTCATCCATCGTTTCAGCAATTGAAATACAAAGATGTGGCTTTGGTAATTTAATCTTATTTTTTTCGCAATACAAAGCTATTTGAACCAGGTGTGTTTTATTGGCATATACAACTGATGGATTGACTTTTAGATACTTATCAACCTTGTTTTCAACCGGATCAGTAAACGGTACATGATAACGCTTCAATAATCCAAATCGTTGAACCACAGAATCTCGCTGTAAATGATTGGGCGCAGGCATGGAAAAAGTAACATCCCGCCAGTTATATCCATTCAGAAAAAGGGCCCGCATCCACTTGGCTAACATATATGCACGCTCATCCCAGTTTCGCAGAATACGCAAAGGAATCCCTGTTGAACCACTGGTTGTATCTTCATACCAATTCTGGTAACGCTTTTCATCTTGCTCTAATTGACTTTTAATGAATGCACGATAATCCTCTTTTTCAAGGATAGGAACCTTTTTAAAATCACTTAAATCAGCCATCTTAAAGGGATTAAACTGGCAGCCATCAAATCGTTCCCGATAAAAAGGGTAAATTTGATATACGTCACAAAGAAGTTTCTTCAATCGGGTGAACTGGATCTTACGAACTTCTTCGGCAGGAAGCCGATATTCCTTCATAAATTTTTGCATATAGGCGTATATGCGAAAATTCAGTGTTGTTTTCTGCCAGGTATCTAGAAGCATGACGATGAAATTTTACTTCAACAAATGCATATGAGAATTCCAGGTCGTAAAATAACCATAAAATATGGCTGCCATGATAAAATCCCTCTGAAGTTTGTCAAATTGTAAGTTTAATATATCCAGGGAAGTGATCTATTGATCAAAATCGATTCATGATACAGCCGAAAATCATTAAAATTCTGGTCATTTCTGAGCGTAAAATGATCAATATGCACCGCATGAACTTGTCAAACGCTTCCTTCTTGTGTTATGGGCAAAGAAATGATAAATTCAGTGCCTTTGCCGGGTTCAGATATGACATCGATATTTCCCTGATGCTGTTCAATAATTCCATAGCTGATCGAAAGACCCAGTCCCGTTCCCTGTCCAACTTCCTTGGTGGTGAAGAACGGCTCAAAAATATGTTTTTTTACTTCCGGGGTCATCCCTTTCCCATTGTCCTTGATGATGATCTTGATACCAATGCCACTGCTGACGGTTTGAATGAATATTTCACCTTTACCATCTATGGCCTGTATACTATTGGATAGAACATTCATAATAACCTGATTGATTTTACTCGGAAAGCACTCTATTTCCATCAAATCCCCGTATTCCTTCCTGACCTTGATCCTGTCCTTGATTTTGTTATGCAACAGGATCAATGTTGAGTCAATTCCTTCATGTACATCGTAGAGTTGCCACTTCTCTTCATCAAGCCTTGAAAAGCTGCGCAGACCTTTCACAATCTGACCGGATCTGTTTGCGCCCTCCTCAATTCCTTCCAGCAGGTGAATAATCTCTTTTATCAAAAATGAAAAGTCCATCTTATCTTTCAATTCGTCTGCTTCACCAAACGTACTTTCGAGCTTGTTTGACTTTACGATTTCCTCATATTTCTTGATGACGGTGAATACATCATTCACATCCCGCAGCAGTGGACTTACATTATTACTCACATAATTTATGGGGTTGTTCAGCTCATGTGCAATGCCTGCTGTCAGTATTCCCACGCACGCCATTTTTTCTGACTGGATTAACTGGGACTGGATTAACTTCAGGTTTTGAAGAGTGAGTTCTAACTCGTGTTTCTGTTTTTCCAGGGCTTCATTTACCGCGACAACCTCGTCCCGTTGAGATTCAATTTCTTCCTTCTGGGCCTCAATCTCATCTCGTTGGGATTCAACCTCTTCTTTCTGCGCTCTAATTTTCTGTGTTGCCATATCCACCTCTGCTTCCAGTTCCTTATGTCGTTGTTTTAGCTGGGCGGTCCGCAAGCGCACAAAACCAAAAATAATCAGCAAGGCTGTGATGGCATAACCCGCCCTGGCCGCCCAGGTATGCCACCAGGGTGGGTTTATCGTAAAGGTATAACCAAATGGTTCGCTCCATTTTTGTGCAGCTCCAATGGCCTGCACTTTAAAGGTATAGGTACCAAAGGGCAGGCTGCGGTAATCTGCTTTTGCTTCGGATGTTGGTAAACTCCAAGCATCATTTAAACCCTCCATCTTGTAGCTGTACTTCAGTTTATGTGGGGCAGCCCAGTCTATGGCTGAAAAATGGAAGGCAATGTGATTACGGTTGTAGGGCAGCTCAAGGTTTAGAGGGTAGTTATAAAACTTTGCCACACCATTGAATTTCATTTCTTTACTCATTCTATTTTCCATTTGGCGGTAATCTGCATACTGCTCGTTAATTTCTATTCTGTTCAGTTGCAAGTTGGGTGCCGCAACCGGAGTTTTAAAATTATTCAAATCCAATATGGTAAGGCTTTTGTTGCTGCCCCACCATATACGGTTTTTACTGTCCAATAACCCGCTGTTTGGATAGAAATCCAATCCTTTCAGGCCATCCTGAAGGCCATATGTATGAATAGCAGGGTTCTTGTATGTAAGACCATTGCTGTCAGGACCAGGTATCAGGAGGTTTAATCCTTTTTCAGTGCTTAGCCATATATTACTGTTTGCATCCTCCAGGATGGAATAGACAATATTATTACTTAATCCCTCTTTTTCCGTGAAATACGTAAATGATTCGCCATTGTACTTGTTCACTCCACCACCACTGGTTCCGATCCATAGATTGCCATGGCTGTCTTCCAGTATGGAAATGACCGCATTGTAACTTAATCCCTCTTTTTCGGTAAAATGCATAAATGTTTCACCATTAAACTTGCTCACCCCCCCTCCATAAGTAGCAAACCAGAGATTGCCATGGCTATCCTCCAGGATGGATCTGACTACATCATTGCTTAATCCCTGTTTTTCGGTAAAATGTGTAAATGATTGACCATTGAACCTGCTCACCCCCCCGCCAGCTGTGCCGAACCAGAGGTTGCCATGGCTGTCCTCCAGGATGGATCTGACGTTATTACTACTTAGACCCTCTTTTACAGTAAAATGCGTAAAGGATTTACCATTAAACATGCTTACCCCTCTGTCAGCATTACCGAACCAGAGATTACCATGGCTGTCCTGCACAATGGATCTGACATAATTATCACTTAAACCCTCCTTTTCAGTAAAATGCAAAAAGGATTCTCCATTATACATGACCACTCCTCCGCCTTCTGTGCCGAACCAGTGATTGCCATGACGGTCTTCCAGGATTGACCACACAACAGCATTACTTAAACCCTCTTTTTCAGTGAAATGCGAAAAAAATTCTCTATTAAACATGCTTACCCCGCTGCCCCAGGTGCCAAACCAGAGATTGTGTTGGCTGTCCTCCAGGATCGACCAGACATAATCATTACTTAACCCTTCCTTTTGTGTATAATGAATAAAGGTGTCACCAGAATACATGCTCACCCCTCCGCCCTCTGTCCCGAACCAGAGATTACCATAACTGTCCTCCAGAATGGATCTGACTGTATTATTGCTCAATCCCTCTTTCTCAGTAAAACGAGTAACGGAATTTCCATCATACATGCTTACTCCCCTGCCACCTGTTCCGAACCAGATATTGCCACGGCTGTCTTCAAGGATGGATGTGACACTAATACTGTTTAATCCCTCGCTTTCCATAAAATGCGTAAAGGTTTTGCCATCATACATGTTCACCCCTCCATCCTCTGTACAGAACCAGAGATTTCCATGACTGTCCTCCATGATAGAAAGGACATAATTACTACTTAATCCTTCTTTCTGTGTGAAATGTGTAATGTTTTCACCATTATACCTGCTCACCCCTCCGCCACCTGTGCCGAACCAGATATTTCCCTGGCTGTCCTCCATGACGGATCTGACATTATTACTGCTTAATCCCTCTTTTTCAGTAAAATACGTAAAGACTTCACCATTATATTTGCTTACCCCACCCAAAAATGTACCGAACCAAAGATTACCATGGCTATCCTCCAGGATGGACTGGATACGATGATCACTTAAACCCTCCTTTCTGGTAAAATGTGTAAAGCTTTCGCCATTATACATACTTACTCCTCCACCCCAGGACCCAAACCAAAGATTGCCTCTGCTGTCCTCAAGGATCGACAGGACATAGGACGAATTCATTCCCTGGTCCACGTCCAGGTATTTCATATTGATGTTGGCATTATCTTTCATGTCCGGAGGCAAAGCCTTAACAGATTGAGGTTGTATGCAGGGTACAACTTTCCCTGTAATGGGAATGGGTACACCCGTAGGTAGCGTATCACCGGAAGAGTTCACCAGTACAAAAAAAGAGGTATCTTCACCGGTAGTAAAAGTTGCCAGGGAGTTTTTATTTATCTTAATAACGGTCAGTGCCTCAGGTATTTTATGTATGTTCAGGTGAACCGCCACCTCTTTTGGCTCACCTGCAGGAATGATTTTAGGTTTTGCCACACTGTCGGGATGGATGGCTTTACCTTTAGCCGGAACAGGCACCCCTGTTTTGATGATGGCACCAAATGAATTTACAATGGGTTGAATACTATCTCCGGTAAGGGGGTTGATGATGTAACCTTCACCGGTGTTTAACCCAATGGTCTGTGGGGCCGGATACAAAGAAACAATTCCATCAGATGGACTTTGCTGTTCGTTTTTGCAGGAAGCTAAAATCAGAATAATGATCAGGTATGCGAATAAATTTTTCAGAGATACATGGATTTGGATATTCAAGGAATTAAAATTACGAATTGTTTTGGGGCTGAATACAATTATGTGCAACTTAAAAGGTAAATTAGTGATTATGAAAAAATAATTAATCCACAGTTTTTGCATTTTCTATGGCTTCATATTATTATTTTCTGCAGGTGATTCACCAGAATATTGGGATCCGGCAAACAGGAAGAAAAGTAAAAGCCCACAACATTTTAGAGCATTTATTTAAAACCGGGAATAATGAAAGAAAAAATTAGTCTAGCAGTATTCTTGATGCTGGTTATCATTTTAATGAGCTGCAAATCAAAGAATGATTTCAGAAGGATTTCTGTTGAAGAATATCAGCGTAAAATGAAAGCCGGGTGGCTTGGTCAAATGGCAGGCGTGGGCTGGGGAGCACCTACAGAATTTAAATTCAACGGAAGGATCATTCCCGGGGACAAAGTGCCTGAATGGGAACCAAACATGATCAACCAACAGTATCAGGATGACATTTATGTTGAAATGACGTTTCTAAAAACACTCGAAGATCATGGTTTTGATGTTTCCATCAGACAGGCAGGAATCGATTTTGCCAACAGCCAGTACAGATTGTGGCATGCCAATTTTTATGGTCGTAATAATTTGCGTTCCGGTATTGCTCCCCCATACTCCGGACATCCTAAATATAATGCACATGCTGATGATATAGATTATCAGATCGAAGCAGATTATTCGGGCTTGATTGCACCCGGCATGCCACAAACAGTAATAGATCTGGGGGATAAGTTCGGTCGCCTCATGAACTATGGTGACGGGGTTTATGGGGGCCAGTTTGTGGGTGCCATGTATGCCGAGGCTTTTTTTGAAGATGATATTACTAAAATTGTTCAGGCAGGATTGGCTTGTATTCCACCAGAAAGCCAATACGCAGAAGCTATCAGGGATGTTTTGAAATGGCATAAAGAAAACCCGGATGACTGGCAAAAAACCTGGCAGCTGATCGAAAATAAATACAACCTGAACCATGATTACAGGAAATTTAGTTGTAACGGTACAGCTACAAATTTTAATATCGATGCAAAGTTAAATGGTGCTTACATTGTAATGGGTCTACTTTACGGTGAGGGAGATATGGATAATACCATTACTGTTTCAATGCGTTGTGGAATGGATTCCGATTGTAATCCTTCAAATGCTGCAGGAATTTTGGCCACTTCCCTGGGATTGGAAAACCTGCCGGGAAAATATAAGACAGGCATTGACAACAATACTAAATTTTCTTTTACTGCGTATGATTTACCTTCCCTGTTAAAAGTATGTGAAGCTTTATCCAGAGATGCTGTCATTAGAGCTGGTGGCAGTATTGAAAAGAATGCGAAAGGTGTTGAAGAATATGTGATTCCAATCCAGACTCCTGTTGTTTCACCACTGGAACAATGCTGGGAACCAGAAGAAATCGGGGGAGATGTCTATTTTACTCCGGGAGAAATGGAAAAAATCACAGTGAAAGTACGCAGACCTGAAGATTATGTCACCACCTGGCTGGTTACTGGGCCATTTTCAAAGAAGGGTGTTGATGGTTTGGGCTTGTTTGATCTAAAATTTGGACCAGAAATAAGTAATACATTTGCTGCATGGAAAGAAATGCCTGTTGGAAAAGACGGCTATGAAGCTGAAGTAATTAATCTTGAGAAGTTTTTTGGAACAGAGCATTGCGCAGCATATCTAAAAACCAACGTTTGGGTAGAGAACAGCCAGACTGTTTTATTTGAGATTGGGTCTGACGATGGTATTAAATTGTGGTTGAATGACAAACTGGTACACCATAAAAACATCCTGCGCGGACATAACCAGGGGGAAGATACTGCAGAAGTCTACTTATCAGAAGGATGGAACAAAATATTGATAAAAGTAACCCAGGATACTGGCGGATGGGGGGTTTCATTGGTAATTACAGACCTTGAACATAATCCAGTGGATGGATTAAAATACAAATAAGAATCATTACGGAAGTAAAATGAAAAGGACAATTCTGATTTTAACGGCATTTTGGGCAATTATGTCATGCAACTCAATACATACAGATTCGCCTTCTGAATTTGTGATTGGTAAAGGGACCAACCTGGCCCATTGGCTTTCACAGAGCAGGCAGAGAGGTGAGGAACGTCGTTTATTTATTCAGGAAAAGGATATTGAATATATTGCAGAACTGGGTTTTGATCATGTACGCTTGCCCATCGATGAAGAACAAATGTGGGATGAACAAGGCAATCGTCATAAAGATGCCTTTGAAATTATGAACAACTGTATCGAATGGAGCATTAAAAATAACCTTCGTGTAATCATAGACCTCCATATTTTGCGCTCCCATCATTTTAATGCAGAAGTAAAGCCCCTCTGGACGGATCCCGGGGAGCAGGAAAAATTTTGCGATCTGTGGCGCGATCTTTCATCAGATTTGAGAAAATATCCGGTTTCGATGGTTGCCTATGAACTATTGAATGAAGCTGTGGCGGATGATGCAGAGGACTGGAACAAATTACTGGACAAGTGTTTTGCTGTTGTCAGGGAAATGGAACCTGAGAGGCTGATAGTAATTGGTTCCAACCGCTGGCAATCGGTCTCAACATTCGATGAATTGAAAGTGCCCGATGATAAACATATTATTTTGAGTTATCATTTTTACGAGCCGTTTTTATTGACCCATTACCATGCATCATGGACCGGACTCAGGGATTATTCCGGGCCGGTGCATTACCCTGGGATTATTATAACACAGGAGGAATTTGAAGCCCTGCCTGAAGACCAGAAAGATGAAGCCAAAGACTGGATTGGAAAAGCGTTCAACAAGCAGGCGATTACAGATATGATGGAAAAGGCCTTTAGAAAAGCCAAAGAATTAAACCTGCCTCTGTATTGCGGGGAATTTGGAGTTTTGAAAGGGGCACCAGAAGAAGACCGTTTGAACTGGTATGCCGATATGATGGAAATTTTTAAAGAAAATAATGTTGGATCAGCGAACTGGAATTATAAAAGCGGTCAATTTGGACTGGTAAACGGTGATGGCAGTAAAAACCAGGACTTGATTGAAATAGTTGCAGGATATTAAAAAGGAGACTTGAGAAATCCCTGTTTTGTTTTAGTATAAAATCGAACCATCCCCTGAAGTGAACAGGTTATAAGCATCTGATGATGAAATCTCCCCTTTTCCTTACAGGCAGTTCTATGGTCCATTCATCATAAGGGATAAAAGGCTTTTCAATTATCAATTCCCTGCCGGTGAGACGGTCTTCATGGGGTAGGACAAGCCGGATTAAAATCCTGTCAGGTTCATACCATGCCGGAAGGTCCCTGCCTGTTGCTTGATCTTTCCCAAGACTCCTGTCGTAATGGTATTTAAGATGTATTTCCCTTTTACTGGAAATATAGGACTCAACATGCAAATCAAACATGCCGTAAACTGTGGGAAAGTTGACAAGCTTGATCTCTTTGCCTTCTTGTAACCATCCACCCGGAATGGAAGAGAGCAAAAACAAACCTCCATCGGGAAGTCCATTCTCATCCCTTACTTCATCGATTAAGCTTTTTCTGATAAGCCAGAGTCCTTCTCCGGCACCGGCTCCCAGGGGTTCTGTAAAAGAGCTGTGTCCATGAAGGTAACTCTCAATGCTGTACATCCCGAAATTCCACAGGGCTTCCCTGACGACCCGTTCATATTCCTTCCAGTCAAGGCGTTCGGGATGGAATCCTGACACTTCCTGTACGGTATGTCCATTTTGACTTGTGGCATGAATCATATACGATTCAAGAGCCGCAAGTGCTTTGGTCCGGTTATTAATATCCATTTTTGAGCGTTCTATGTATTCATTGACATTGCCAATTGCATAAACTGCGTCAAGGCCGGTATAGAAACGGGGCAAACCACCGAAAAGTCCGCCGTGATTCTCCGTATAATCAGTAATCCATTCACTCGGAAGCGCAGCGTCCCTGTATTTAAAAGTTCCCAGGTGTAAAAACAGGGGGGCAAAAAGATTATAGTAGTTACCGAGTTCATCATCGGTTATTCGTTCAAAGGGGCCTTCATGATTCCCGGGTTTATTCTCTACCTCCAGCGCAAAAGGCAAAAACGGGGGAGATGATTGTTCATCCAGTACCTCATGCATAACTTCAATAAGGCGCTTTTTGTAATCCCCGGCTTCCTGGCTAAAATCATCTGCAGCCTGCTGAAGTTCTTTCAGTCCTGATCGTCTGAACACATCTGAGGTTTCTATTAAGCCTTTCAAACAGGTACCATTTGAGTAAAGGCTGTAGGCGGGTGTGGAAATATCTCCTCCGTAGACATGACCTGGCAGCAGACCTTTGCCAATCAGGGAGCGTTCCCTTTCATTTTCCGTTCTTGCATTTATGGTCCAGTAACCGTTTTTAATAAGCGCTGGCGAAATACGCTCAAGCCAGGTCTTATCGCCGACAAGGCGTGCAACTGCAGCAGCGTACCAGGAACTGAGCCCGTTACGGTATTGGTGATGATGATCACTCTTGTCAAGATTTTCTTCGGAAAGAATGATCTCGGCCTGTCGTTTTGCTTCCTCTCCTTTTCCCCAAAGCGCATGGGCTACAGTTGACCATCCTTCTTCTATGCCAAAATAGTAGTGGCAATAAATATAGGAACCATAACTTAACCTGTCTTTACCATTCAGCTGAATTCTTGTAATAGAAGAGATCTGGGTTAACCATGAATCAATCTTCCTGTTCCATTCAACAGATGGCAGATATGCATAGGCTCCATCATACAGAATGGCATTCCATTTCTTCTGGAAATTATTACAGGCTTTATAAAATTCCTTCCCGGTAACGGGTTCTGATAAATTTTCAGTCCTTACCTGGGGTGTAGATAAAAATATCTCGGGATTTTCGGCATCAAATTCAAGAAATGTTTCTGAAATACCGCTATGTAAGATTTGAATGGGTACACTGGAGCGTACAACCACAGATCCTGTTTCATCCATTAATACATGATCGCTTTTATTAGCAAGGTTCGGCCCGGATGTGAAGTACGGGATGAATGTACGGGCCTGGGAACGGTCACCCCAGAAATAAGCGTTGGCTCTTTTCCCGTGCCCGATTAAAAGATTTGCCTCCCGCTTTGGATCCTCCAGATTAAGCTGCACAAATATCTGTGGTATGCCATCCATCTCCTCAGAGAATAATCTTTGAATGATTTTTTTCTTATCGCCGTCAGGAGACTGGTAATTCCATTCAATGATTAACATGGGCAGGAAACGTCCGTTTTTGTTTTCGAAAAAACTTGTTTTTGCCGATAAAGGTGCCGGCCGAATGATCTCATTTCCTATGCGAATGGCCGGAGCAAACCAGATATCTTTTCTCAACTGCCAGTCGCTAGAAATGCCTGAACTGTCACTCCCGGGCCAGACAACAAACCATTGCCCGTTGTGATAGGCATATCCCGGATTCGCATCATGGATGCCGGCTAAAAGAATCTTCTGGTAATCAAGGGGAAGTGCCATTGATTCAAGTTCCTTCCAGGTGAGCTCTTTTTGGCCAGGCTCTTTTAACAGATCCATGACCGGGTCAGTCATTTTTTCTTTCTGATCTTCAATCTCATCTGGCGTAAAATTGATGTTCCTGACATGTGAGGGCAAGGCCCCACCAAATTTCCCCGATTCAATGAGTTTAAAGTTTCCAAGTTCACGCATGTTTTCCGTATCTATGGCGGCCTCTTTCACTACAACAATCTGATCCCAGTGCTCATCCCTGTCGGGCATACCGTTGACCCCCCCATTTCTGCTTACCCTGAACCTGTATGGAACTCCCTCCACAAATATATCGGCCGGGATGGACCAGGGAACTGCCTTGAGATCTTGAAAAAGGCCGGCCGGTAAAGGTTTACCAATAAGAATAGCGCCTTTATCCCCGATTTTTTTCCAGGTTTTCTGTTCCTTCCTTTCCAGGATCAGGGAGCCTGGTTCAAAAGAATGATTCCCGAAGCGAAGGAAAAGAACACGCGGTGGATCCGGGGCATCGGGAGGTTCTATTATCCCCTCACCAGATTCCATCATAATTTGATGAAGCCATGGTTTCCTTTCTGCTTTCAGTCCCACCATTTCCTCCATCGATTGCTGTTCCACTCCCGGCTTGTGCATGCCGGCTTTACAACCAATGAGGGCAAACATGAAGACCAGTACGGTCAACCCTGATATGAATCTTCTGTTCTGTGGCATGTGCATTTCTTATGATTACCTGTTGATATTGAGTTTGCTATCAACAGTAAGTTACCGCAAAATAAGTTTGAAACCGCATCATTGGTCAATAAGTCAACCGGGCATCACAAACGGCCCAGCTGCAATGTAGCATCTGTTTCAAGCTTTTGCAGATTTCTTTGTATCTTATTTCTGGAAAAGGAAGGCTCAGATCTTAAAACCATAGTTTAAAATGAACTGCTAATGTTGCATGTAGCCAAATTTGTATGTGCAGGATCCATATTCCTTCTTTCAGGTTGTGGACATAATCCGCCGGGTATTAACCATGCTGATTTAACCGAATATGTAAATCCTTTGATGGGCACGGATTCAGAGTTTGCCTTGTCAAATGGCAATACATATCCTGCCATTGCGCTACCCTGGGGGATGAATTTCTGGACCCCTATGACAGCTGATTACGGTGATGGGTGGACCTATAAATACCGTGACCACAGGATCAATGGATTCAAGCAAACCCACCAGCCCAGTCCCTGGATAAACGACTATGCCGCCTTTGCATTGATGGCAGTAACCGGAGATCTGGAGTTTACCCAGGAAAACAGAGCCTCATGGTTTTCACATAAGGCAGAAACGGTAAGGCCCCACTATTACAGTGTTTATCTGGCCGATCACGATACAAAAGTTGAAATTACGCCAACACAGAGGGCTGCGGCCTTTAAATTCACCTTCCCGGAAAGCGATACCTCCTACATCCTGCTGGATGCATTTAAAGAAGGTTCCATGGTTACCATTATTCCTGAAGAAAGAAAGATTGTAGGCCATTGCCGGAATAACCACGGAGGGGTTCCCCTGAACTTTCATAATTATTTCATTGCTGTTTTCGATAAGGAATTTGAATTAACACATACCTGGAACGATACTACCTTAAAGAAGAACAACCTTTTTGAAGAAGCCGGCCATGTTGGAGCCATTGTTGGTTTTAAAACAAGGTCCGGCGAAACGGTCAATGTTAAAGTAGCATCTTCGTTTATCAGCCTGGGTCAGGCAGAACTCAACCTCTCAAGGGAAATCGGCGACAGAAGCTTCGAGGAAGTTAAAAGGGAAGGGCAAAGGATATGGAACGAAGAATTAAGCAGGATCCAGGTTGAGGGTGATAATATCGATCATATCAGGACCTTCTATTCCACATTGTACAGGGTCCTGTTATTTCCCCGCAGGTTTTATGAGTTAAACGGCAAGGATGAAATCATTCATTACAGTCCCTATAATGGGGAAGTCCTGCCTGGATATATGTTTACGGATAATGGTTTCTGGGATACTTTCCGGGCCGTTTTTCCATTTTTCACGCTGATGTATCCGGAACTTAATGCCCGTATCATGGAGGGACTGGCAAATACTTACAGGGAAAGCGGCTGGCTGCCTGAATGGGCAAGTCCCGGCCACAGGGCTTGCATGATCGGTTCAAATTCGGCATCCCTTATTGCAGATTCATACCTGAAGGGGATCAGGGGCTACGATATCGAAACCCTCTATGAAGCCCTTGTAAAAAATACGGATTCGGTACATCCCGATATTCATTCTGTAGGTCGTTTTGGATACGAATATTATAACCAGCTGGGATATATACCCTATGATGTAAACATATTTGAAAATACCGCCCGGACCCTGGAATATGCCTATGCCGATTTCTGTCTTTGGAAGTTGGCCTCAGCGCTGAAAAGACCGGACGAAGAAATACAACTGTTCAAAGCAAGAGCCATGAATTACATGAATGTATTCGATCAGGAGTCTGGCTGGATGCATGGCAGGAATCAGGATGGTTCATTCCAGCGTCCTTTTAATCCTTTTAAATGGGGAGATGCATTTACCGAAGGCAATAGTATACATTATACATGGAGCGTTTTTCATGATATTGAGGGACTGATCAGGTTAATGGGAGGCAAGGAATATTTTGTCAGCAGGCTGGATACGGTCTTTCATCTGCCTCCCGTATTTGATGATTCCTATTATGGATTCCCCATCCACGAAATAAGGGAGATGCAGATAGTGAATATGGGCAATTATGCACACGGGAACCAGCCCATCCAACACATGCTCTATTTGTACAATTTTGCAGGCGAACCCTGGAAAACGCAGATGAGGGTCAGGGAGGTAATGAATAAACTTTATGCTCCGGTCCCGGATGGTTATTGTGGCGATGAGGATAACGGACAGACATCCGCATGGTATGTTTTCAGTGCGCTGGGATTTTATCCTGTCTGTCCGGGTTCAGGTGAATACGTTATCGGTTCTCCATTGTTTAAAAAGGCTACCATACAGCTTGAATATGGGAATACATTGGTCCTGGATGCTGAGAAGAACAGTTCTGGGAATATATATGTTGATGAGGTATCTGTTCGCGGAGAAAGACTCGACCGGAACTATTTTAACCATGCTGAATTATTAAAAGGAGGCGTCATTCATTTTAAAATGGATGATCAACCCAATAAAAATAGAGGTGTGGCTGAAGTGTCATATCCCTATTCCATGTCACGCGAATTGAACAAATCAAGAAAGTGAATATCAAGAGTGGTTTTTATTGTAATTTTAGACTTCATTAAAATCAAGCTATGAAATACGCTGATAGACTTTTGCTGTTTGCCGCAGTGATGGCTTTTATCACCATTCAATCATGTAATATGAAATCATCAAAATCTGATTCCGGGTTTATGGTCGGAATGGCAGAGATGAACTATACACCGGAAGTGGGACTTAACCTTGTAGGGAATTACCGCGGGGATGATTATGCCTCCAGGGGGATCCATGATTCCCTGTACGCCCGGGCGCTGGTCGTCAAGGGAGAAAACGGGATGAAGGCAGCGATTTTAACCATTGATATATGCATTATCAACAAGGAAACGACAAACTACATGAGGGATTATATTGAGTCGGAGACCGGGATTGAGAAGGGGAATATCATGATACTGGCCACACACACCCACAGCGGGCCTGAGTCCGGCCTCTCGGCACCCAGGGCCAAGGAATACATGCTAAAGGCTGCGGATGCCGTGATCCTGGCCAATGAGCGCCTGGCCCCGTCGGTGGTATATGTAGGACGCAGCACCGAGGACAGGATCTCACATAACCGGCGGCTCAAATGCAAAGACGGAACAACCCATATGACCTGGGAAGGTGTGGATCCTGATTTCGTCGAATGTTCCTGGGGATCCAAGGACCCGGAGGTGATAACCTTTACGGTAAACCAGGAGGGTAAGGACATCGGTTCTGTTGTCAATTTCGGCTGTCATGTCACCACACTGACGGGCAGTAACTGGCTGTATTCGGCAGATTTCCCGGGCTATATGGTAGAATCCATCAGAAAAGTCAAAGGTGAAGATTATCTTCCCATGTTTTTCAATGGACCATGTGGCAATGTAACACAGATAGATAATGAGATCGGTTTCCTTGATACTTACCAGGAGGCCCAAAGGATCGGGTACCTTCTCGGGGTCAGTGCCCTGGAAGCCATCAAGGATCAAAGTCCTGTCGAAGGCGGGGTTGTCCTCGTTTCTCAGGAATTTGTGCCCTTAAAGCGGATCACCATCACGGATGAACAACTGGCCTGGGCCGAAGAGGTAATGGAAAGAGTGGCCAGGGAGGGTATGCCCCCCTTGCAGCAGGATGGCATACCCGATGAAATGTATGCGGAGAACTGGATCAAAATGCATGAAATACAGGACCAGGTAGACAGTATTGAGGTTCAGGTCATCCGGGTTGGAGACCTGGCATTTGTGGGACTAACCGGTGAGCCCTTCAATGAGTTCGGTATAGAAATCAAGGCCAAATCCCCCTGTCCGAATACCATCGTAATGGGTCTTGCCAACGATTATACCAGTTATTTTCCGACAGAAGAATCTTTTACACAGGGTCCCGGAGGATTCACCCCGATGATTACGGGATATGAAACCACACCTGGGACTACCATCTATGAAATCGGTTCGGGAGAAGCCATCGCGGCGGCGGCTGTCAGGCAGCTTGAGGAACTGTTTTAATGGCCCGTATCCGAATCTGCTGCCGCATCAGGATATGCAAACATCCCTCTGAATTTCAGCGGGATGTTTGATTTATATTGTTTCCCGATATTGGCTTCAATTTGCTCAGCCAGCTTGTCCAGGTTCCAGGAGTCAGGTTTCTGGGAAGGAGGGAATTCCTTAACGGTCTCAAATGCCTGCTGCACGACGGCAAGGCCCAGGTAAATGCAGGGTGCGTTGTATTCCCACCCTTCATTGTAAACATTTGAACCGATATCGGCACATTTAAAGGGATCTCTCCGCAGATTGAAAATTTTGGAGCCCTCAGCGTCACGAATGGTTCACGCAAGATATCAAAGTAGGATGCTCTCTGCCCCATAAAAACCATTTTCCAGTCACCGACACGCACAGCCATGACTTCAGCACCATCCCCGATGTAGAAGAATTTGTCCCCGGGTCCCCTGTCCGTTCCACCTAACAAAAAACGGGGTTCCGTCTGCAACGGCGTCCCTGATGGACCTGATAGCCTCAGCTACTGTCTCATCATCCACGGTTTCCATCCGCTTATCGTTAATGGTCCTGTATCTTCAATCCTGCCATCGCCGTAGCTATGGATTACCCCTCTTGGTCCGAATTTTTCCTTGAACCAGGGCATTTGAGGGTAATCCTCATGCTCGGGCTCATCCTCGGCGTTCAAATGGTGCAGATTGCCGTAAAACTCATCGGATACTCTTCCATTAAACCCATATCTGCACCCGGAAGGCCCACTTTGGTAAGACCTGTCCTGAACGGATTCTGACCTGTGATAAAAGCAGCCCGTCCTGCTGTACAACTTTGCTGACCGTAATAATCAGTAAACATAACGCCCTCTTTCGCAATGCGATAGATGTTGGGTGTTTTGTACCCCATTTGCCCGTGACTGTATGCACTTGCATTCCAAAATCCGATATCATCCCCCCCAGATGACGAGAATATTCGGTTTTTCCTGCGAGAAAGCATGCAAGCCCAGAAGGCAAATAAACATGTTAATTAGTAGTTTTTTCATTGCATTCATTATAAAGTGGATATTCATTAATCGGCTGTAACATTGTAAAAAGGCCATATATATAACACAATATTATTTATTCGGCTGCTAATCAGATGCTCCCCTGAGTACTTGGGATAATATAAATAATTGTTAAAACCGAAATTCATCCCATTTGTTTAATAAAAAAAGACTTACTTGTCCGGAATTTATTTTGGAAGGAACAGGGAACATACGTTTTATATACACAGCATTGGTTTGTTTTTTGATACAAACGGCCATTGTATATGGTATTACGGACGATGCTGCCGGGAACATTTCGGGGAAGGTCATCGATTATTCGAATCATGAACCCATGGAATTTGCGACCGTATCGGTATATACCGCCGATTCGTCCCTGGTTACCGGGAATATCACATCGGTGGACGGGACATTTAACATTCAGGTACCACAGGGTGATTATTATATCATGGTGCAGTTTGTTTCCTATCAGCGTCAGACCGTTGGGAACATTCGTGTCACAACGGAAAGCCGACAGGTTGACCTGGGGGAAATATTCCTTCAACAGGATACCAAAATGATTTCAGAGGTAACCATTACCGGTGAAAAAAGTGATATGGTTATCGGCCTGGATAAAAGGACCTTCAATGTTGGTAAGGATCTCGGTAATGCGGGAAAATCCGCTTCCGAGATTTTAGACAATATCCCTTCGGTGACCGTGGATCTGGATGGGAATGTGAGTCTCAGGGGGAGCCAGAATGTTCAGATACTGGTTGACGGAAAACCCTCGGGACTGATCAGTGCCGATAATCCTGCTGCACTGAAGAGTTTACAGGGAAGCATGATTGACCGTGTGGAGGTAGTTACCAATCCAAGTGCCCGTTATGAAGCGGAAGGCATGTCAGGCATCATAAACATTGTACTGAAAAAGGACCAGCAGAAAGGGATCAATGGTTCATTTGAAGTTTCGGCGGGCTATCCGCACGACTACAGGGCAGGTGCCAATGTTAATTTCCGCCGTGAGAAAATCAATTATTTTCTGAATTATGGTGTTAACTACCGTGAAAGACCCGGCAGTGGTACAGCTTTCCAGCATTTCATGTACCCGGACACAAATTATTACACTGATGTTGAAAGTGACAGGCTGCGGACCGGCTGGTCGCACAATCTCCGTGGAGGGGCAGATTATTTCATCAATGACAGGAACACTTTGACCGCTTCGGCATTCATTGGTCTGAGTGATGAAAAGAACAAAACGAACATCTGGTACAGGGACCTGGACCAGGATGGGATATTGCAGGAGGTGACCTGGCGTGAGGACAACGAACAGGAACTGGAGAGGAATATCGAGTTTTCACTGGACTACACGCTCAAGTTTGAACAGAAGGACAGAAAACTGAATGTGTTCGCACAATACATCGAGGAAGGGGAAACAGAAGAATCAGACATCAGGGAAAATATCACTGCCTATTACGGAGAGGCCTTGAATGACGATCCCATCCTGCAGAGAGCCCTGAACAAGGAGAGTCAAAGGAATATAATTGTACAGGCCGACTATACCCATCCATTCGGGGAAAATGGAAAGTTTGAGACTGGCTATCGCGGTGGACTGAGATTCATTGACAATCCATATGCAGTGGAGGAGAGAAATGAAAACGGGGACTGGGAATACCTGGAGGACTATACCAATGATTTTCATTATACGGAGAACATCCATGCACTATATGCACAGGCAGGGAACCAGTTCAATAAATGGTCCCTTCAGCTGGGACTGCGCTCGGAACTGTCGGATGTCCGCACACACCTGAAGCAAACGGATGAGAAGAATGACCGGCTGTATTTTGACCTGTTCCCCACCCTCCATACTGCTTACCGGTTCAATGATATCAATTCAGTTCAGCTGAGCTACAGCCGCCGGATAAACCGGCCGCATTTCTGGTACCTGAATCCATTCAATAATTATACCGATGCCAGGAATATCCGGACAGGGAATCCGAATCTGAATCCTGAATATACTGATTCCTATGAGCTTGGTTATCTGATGAACAATGCAAAAACCACGCTCTATGCAGGGGGCTATTTCAGACATACCGATGGGGTCATTGAAAGAATAAGTGAAGTGGATGAGGAGGGGATCACCTATATTTTCCCCTATAACCTGTCCGTGCAAAATTCCTTCGGATTGGAAACCAACCTTTCAGTTGAACCATTCAGCTGGTGGACCCTGTCAGGAGATATCAATGCATTTCGTGCCATTACCAGCGGTGAATACAAAGGAGAACGCCTGGAAAGTGATGATTATTCCTGGAACTCAAGACTCAACTCCATGATGCGGTTTGAGAATGACATGGATATCCAGACCACATTTTTTTACAGGGCTCCCCAGAAAACCACACAGGGTGAAAGATTGGCCTATTATATGCTTAACCTCGGAATAAGCAAGGATGTCCTGAGTGGCAGCGGCACGCTCACACTGAATATCCATGATATTTTCAATACCAGGAAATACAGGTATATCATAGACCGGCCCAATTTCTATTCAGAGAATGAATTCCGCTGGTCCTCCAGAACTATTTCCCTATCCTTTGTTTACCGGCTGAACCAATTGAAGAAAAACAGCAGCAGGCAAAACCGTGATGGCTTTGGCGGCAGCGATGGTGTGGGCATCTGATCCATCTCAATAACGATCCAGGTTTGGCCCGGTATCAACCACACACTTTTCCGGCCTGGTTTTCATGAGCACTGGCAGCTGGGACAAGGCTACCTCAGCAAAGGGCATCCAGCAACCGAGGATAAATATCTGCATCCTTGATAAACGCATCATCCTGTATGCTATCTTTGAATTGACATAAATACCTGGATATGAAAAAACTGATTAACTATTTTCTGCAGGGTATATTATACATAGCCCCCATCGGGATCACCGGGTACATCATCTACCTGATGTTCACCTTTGTCGACAGCCTGCTGAGGGATACCCTGATGGATCTACTGGATGTGTATATACCCGGACTCGGTGTTGTGGTCATCGTTTTTCTGCTTGTGCTTATCGGCCTTATCGGGCAGACTGTCATTGCCCGTCCGTTCAAGTTCTTTTTCAGGAGGTTGATGAAGAGAATCCCTCTGCTTAAAGTGATCTTCTCCGCGTTCAATGATCTTTTTTCAGCCTTTGTGGGGAAAGAAAGAAAGTTTAACAGGCCCGTTCTCGTACTGGTGAATCCAATAACAAACCTTGAAAAAATGGGATTCCTGACCGAGGATGATCTGTCTTTGATCAATGAAAAAGAAAAGGTAGCGGTCTATTTTCCCCATTCCTATAATTTTTCGGGAGAGTTATTCATTGTGCCGAAAGAACAGGTGCGACCGATTGATCTCAATCCGGCTGAAGTCATGAAATTCATCGTTTCGGCAGGAGTAGCCGGATGGGAAGCAGGAAATTCCAAATCCAAAATGAATCATTAACCTCACTTCTCTATGGATAGCTAATATGCCTGGCAATATACTTTTCCTCATTCTGTTTTTAGCGGTCATACTGGGCATCCTGATGTTTGACCTGCTGATCCTGGGCAGAAAAAGCCATGAAGTTTCCATCAGGGAAGCTGCTACCTGGACTGGTATCTGGGTCCTGCTTGCCTTCATGTTTTCCCTTTTCCTGAGATTTTTCGGTGACTTTGTGCACGGGATAGATACACTCGAAGAACTGAAAGAGGTGTTGAGCAGGTTTTACCCTTATCTCCTGTCCGAGCAGTTGACGTTTGAAGAAGGACTGACCAGGCTCAGGAAAAGCATTACCATCAACTTTGTTTCCGGTTACCTGATCGAAGAATCACTGTCCATCGACAACCTGTTTGTGATCATGGCGATCCTCAAAGCGTTTTCGGTAAAAAAAACAGATTATAAACGGGTACTTTTCTGGGGAATACTGGGAGCAATCGTCATGCGCTTCATTTTCATCTTCGCAGGGGCCGCCCTTATCTACCGGTTTGAATGGTTGCTTTATGTTTTTGGGGCTTATTTGCTGTATGTGGGTGTCAAAATGTTTCTTGAGCGCAACAGGGAAAAACGCATTGAACCGCAGGACCATCCTTTGGTGAAGTTCCTTTCCAAAAGATTAAGGGTTTTCCCCCGGTATGTAAACGACCGGTTTTTCATCAGAAAGGAGGCTGCGGTTTATATCACACCCCTGTTTATTGTCCTGGTAATGGTCGAGTTTTCGGACCTGATCTTTGCCCTGGATTCCATCCCTGCTATCTTTGGTATCACACGCGACCCGTATATCGTTTTCTTCTCAAATATTTTCGCCATTCTCGGATTGCGGTCACTGTTCTTCCTGCTGGTAAAGGTAGTGGAACGGTTCCACCTTTTAAAGGCAGGTGTGTCCCTGCTGCTTGTTTTTGTCGGGATAAAACTCATAGCCCATGAGTGGCTGGCACATATCGGGTACAAACCCGTTTTCTCTCTGTACGTTATCCTGGCTATACTGGTGCTAAGCATTACATTGTCACTTCTTTTTCCCAAAAGAATCAGGGTCGAAATCTGAATATGCTATCCAAATGACCATCAAGGAATCATTTTGTTTTGGGACGAATAACACTATTATTGGGTGCTGGTGAATGCTACAAAAATCGCTCCTCGGCAATAAGCTTGAAGATGGGATCTGCGAAAACGATCCTGCCACCTTCTTTAATGATGATTCCCTTATTTGTAAAAGCGTCGTACATCCTTTTGATGTTAGCCGAAGAACCCAGCCTGTACGAATAAATGACCTCGGAGGAATAGGGCTTTTCTTCTTTGTTTAGCAAGGCCTTTAAAAAACCTGCCTGGTAATTGGTCAGATCGTCAAGCAGTTCATTGTAGAAATTCAGGTTTTCGGTTTTCAGTGCCTGTAATGCACTGGCGTAATCGGCTTCTGTAACCTTCTTTCCGGAAATGAGCCAGATATTGCGGGCAAATTGTTGAAGGTAATAAGGGTGATTCTCAACGGTTTCAATAATCCTGTAGCAAATCTCCTCAGGTATTTCCTTTCCAGTGGAAAGAAATGCCTGTTGAACATATTCCTTCAACCGGTCAGCATTGATTCTGTTCAGATATATAATTTCACCAAACCTGTAGAACGGACTGTTGGTTTTAGTGAATATCTCCATCATCATGGTCTTTTTGGAACCATAAAGTAAATAACCTACGTTCTGATGATGTTGCCATGTGGAGCGAAGCCTGCCTTGCAGCATTTCGTGCTGGTCCAGGCGTGAAATATTCTGAAATTCATCTATACAGATAATGACCTTTTTCTTTTTTCTCCTGGCAATCGTCTGTGGCAGATTAAGTATTGTATCAATATTGTCTTTAATATAGTTAATGCCAAGCTCCAGGGCGGGTTCCCCGGAACCTGTATTTATGGTTACCCTGGCCCCTTTTATCACGTTTCTGGCCAGTTGGAGAAATTCTTCAACTTTGTTCGAAGTGGACTTAAGGATTTTGGTGGCAAATTGACTATAAAACTCCTCCTCGGAGTATATATACATCAAATCGAAAAAACAGAAAAAATATCCTTTGTATTGTTGGATAAATCTTTCTGCAGCTTCCTTAACAAGTGAGCTTTTCCCATAACGGCGAGGAGAAATTATAATGGTATTTTGCAGTGAGATAAAGTTGTTCCTCAACTTGTCAATTTCATCCTCCCTGTTGGTAAAATGCTTTCCGGTGACAACTTCTCCAAACTTGAATGGAATTTGCTTCATAATGTAACTTATTTGTAAGTAACAGTAAAGTTACATAATATTTATAACTAACACAAGAGTTACTTATAATAAAGTTACTTCCCGGTATTGGATTCGATCTGGCCAGCCAGTTTGTCCAGGTTCCGGGAATCCGGTTTTTAGGCAGGAGGGAACTCCTTTATGGTCTCAAATGCTTTTGTTGAACCAATTCGTTCAAGATCCGGTCGATATTAAGTGTTCTATGACCCATTTTGCCCGTGGCTGTAAACCCGCATTAAAGAATCCAATATTATCCACCCGGATGACAGGGATATTTTATTTTTCCTGTGAGAATAAAGTCAAGCTCAGCAGGCAAACACACATGGCAAGTAGTAAATTTTTCATTTCTTTGGCTTTTAAATGGCTTTGTTTTAATCAATGGTATACTTAAGATAAAGCTCGTTCATATGCCATTTTATAAAAAAATTGACTAGACAACAGCGGAAGGTTTTTCGGGATGCTGTTTGCCAAAATAAATGGAACAAAACCAAATAGATTGAATATGAAACCAACGATGAAATTTATTTTAATCGCCCTGACCAGTGCTATCCTGGTTACAGGCTGCGGGACAAAATCCATCACATCCCTTTCAAAAGAGATAAGGGAAATTGGTCCGGGTATTTTAGAGGGCTATCTACCGGCGAGGGAGCTGCCAAACAGTTTGTTTTTGGTACCTCCACCTCCACAGGAAGGATCGACGGCTTTTCAGTTGGACCAGGAAATTGCAGCAAAATATATCGCATCGGATGATGAAACAAGAAAACAACAAGCTGCCAGAGATGCCGTGCTGGCATTTCCGGAAGCCCTGCATGCTTTCAATATCGTACTGGATAGGCCGGTATCAAAAGATACCACTCCTCATTTGTACATGATCCTTCGAAGGACCGTGGCCGATGCAGGATTATCCACCTATATGGCTAAAAACCATTATCAGCGGGCACGGCCTTTCATGGTTAATAACACACCAACCTGTTCACCTGAATCTGAAAAGCATTTGCGAGAGGATGGGTCCTATCCGTCAGGGCATGCTGCCATTGGTTGGGCATGGGCATTGATACTGGCCGAGGTATTTCCTGAGCAGGCCAATGTGATCCTCAAAAGGGGTGAAGAATTTGGCATCAGCCGGAGTGTATGCAATGTGCACTGGCACAGTGATGTGCTTGCCGGCCGCATGATGGGCGCTGCGGTTGTCGCAAGACTTCATGCCAACGCAGATTTTATGATTGATCTGGAGGCAGCCAAAAAGGAAATCAATAAATTGAAAAAACAGTTAAAACAAGGATCATGATTGCCTGCTTACTCTATTTTCAGGGGAAGGTTCATTTTCTCAAGTAGGGCAAGAAACCGGGGATTGTCATACAATGGTTCAGCTTAATGGTTTTATTCAAAGACTCCTCACTGAGATCATCCCAATGGGCATAACTTCTTAAGCAGGCATCATAGGCCTCCCTTTCAACTGTTCTGGATCTGGCAAGATAGCGTTCTTCCTCAGGAGTAAACTGAACTTTCACTTCATCTGCAATCTTTTTAGAGACCTGGTAATGGAGAGTCAGGATCTGGTTTCATTACTGTTTATAACCGGCGATCCTTAGCTGTTTTTCTTCAGAAAATGTGCT
>LJUP01000286.1 GCA_001303955.1 Bacteroides sp. SM23_62
CGTTGAACTTCATCGATGATTACCAACCCTTTTATATCTTTCAATGTTAACATGGGATCACTTAACCTGGCCAGGTCTTCTGGATTCTCCAAATCAAAATATGTAATTTGCTTTTTTAATGTCCTGGCTAGCATTTTTGCCAGGGTGGTTTTACCGACCTGCCGTGCCCCGATGATTCCAACAACAGAAAAAGTCTTTAACAAATGTTGTAGTGTTTTTAATTCTGTTTTTCTATTAATCATACATTGTACCTTGAAATTTCGGTTTAAAACACCGAGATTTCAAGGTAACTTAAAGGCGAGTTATTTAAAAGTCAAGCAGATTTATTTCTTGTTTTCCATCTTTCCCTCCCATATTTTCTATGATAACAGGGCATATGTGTTATATATGGAAAAAATCAAATAAAATTTTCCATGTTTCACACATAATATCCGTTATAATAGAAAATTTTGCATACCATAGGGTGATATCAAGCAAAATTTTCCATATAATAACTAATTAGGCGTTTCAGGAGTTTTCATGAATAGCTCAGCCGTCCCTGGGGCGATAAGCGCAATCCGCGATTGCGCCCTCATCATGCTTGAGAATGCTTCCTACATCCAGCGTGAGCTTCCAAACGTTGAGATGCTCGAAGTATTAAGGTTACAAACGGCGGAAGTCTGTGAGTCCATGATAGGCACAAAGCACGACGTCATTTCAGAACTATTTGAAATTGACGAGCTCCTCAAATCAAAGACCGACTGGGCGGTAGTCTCGTCTCGAATCGATCGCATCATCGAATGGTTATGGGAAGACATTTCAAAGATGCATCAGGTGGTCATGGCTTTGCTCGAAGACAGCCAGAAGAACGAAAGCCATACATTATCTTTAATCCTCGTCCAGGAGTCAGCAGCCAATATTATCAATGCCTTCAACTGTGCGAGAGCCGCGGTTGATGCGCTGGCGAGTGAGAATAAATGAAGAAGGAAACACCTTACAAACGGGCGCAGCGGACGGCGTTCCACCGCTGCTGACCTGAGTGTTGGCGGGATAACGATGAATAGAATAATACACACTCAATTCATCTCCTGGTTAATCATCTTATGGCTTTTGGGGCTATTGGGCTGTTCCGGTGATTCTCCCAGAACGCCAGTGGAAAATTTTTACAGGTTGTATCTCAAGATACATCCTATTGGTCTACCTACCAAGGAGCAAGAACTGGCGATGGCACCGTACTTGAGCAAACGCCTGCTAGGATTGATTGATGAGGCACGTTCGTACCAAGAGACTTTCAGACGTCAGTTTCCGGACAGGAAACCACCGTGGGTCGAAGGCTGTCTGTTCGCGAGTCTCTTCGAAGGACCAACACAGTTTAAGATCTCAAGTGTTATTGCGAATTCAGATGGAACGTCAACGGTAAAGGTCCATTTCTGGTATGAAACATTTGAATGGGAAGACGCGGTAATCGTTCGAAAAGAGGTAAATAAATTCGTTATCGATGACTTTCTGATGTCAGGTGCGGGACCTTTCAATCCGCCAGGCCGCTTGTCAGAGAACCTCAAATATCGCGGAGAATGAGGAATTACCAGTTCAAGCTTTCAGCCGACCCTGATTCGTGCTGCGGCTGAACCAGAGCGTTAGACCATAATAACAACAGAACAAAGTATTATAAGAAATGGAATATTCCATCAAAACGGGGGAATTACAATGTATCGAATCACTGTTGGATATATAAAAGTGAATAAAATGTAAATAAATAAAATTAAGCTGGAAATTAGGTTGGACATTTAAGCTGTAGAATTGCGGGAGAACTGTCACTTCAGGAGAAGGAAGACCTCGAAAGGATGAATAAGGTGCAGGAGACCGAAACCGGGTATGCCGTCATCCAAAGCACCAGGCCACAGTCACTGGGTTATGCATTAAATGATTCGCCTGCCGGCCTGGCAGCCTGGATTGTTGAAAAATTCCGGGCATGGAGTGATTGCCATGGGAATGTGGAAACTAAATTCACCAAAGATGAGCTCTTAACCAATATCATGATCTATTGGATCACCCAGACCATTACTTCATCCATGCGCATCTATTATGAAGCAAGGGCAACAGGGTGGAAGTTGTTACCCGATCGAAAAATCACTGTGCCGACCGCATGTACATTGTTCCCTGCAGAGCCACAACTCCCTCGAAAGTGGGTGGAGGCATGCTTTAATGTCACACACTGGTCCGTCATGCCTAAAGGCGGACACTTCCCTGCCCTGGAAGAGCCAGACCTGTTTGTGAAAGATATTCGTACATTTTTCCGGGATCTACGCTGAGGTCACATGCAAGGAGAAGCGACGGTCAAGGTGGAACTTTCTGAAGACAATTTCAGGATTTTGCTTCAGAATCATATTACTGAAGCACAGATAACTGTATAAGGTCCAATAAAAGGGATTTTTGACAAGGAAGAACGCAAACTTAATCAGTTGTGGTCCATATTTCATATACCACATTACACCCCTATCTTATTGTTTGACTTCACTTCCTGATAATTCTTATCTTAGTATTTTCAGTGGTATTGTGTATTGTTACAATTTACCAGACCCTCATTAGATATATGGAGGATAAATATGAAAGTATTACTGATTGTTATTGTCAATATGGTGATCCTTTCTTCTTGGGTGGAGGCAAGTGGGCAGGTCAATCTTGATTCCGGTTTGGTTGCATTTTACCCCTTCAATGGAAATGTTGATGATGAGAGTGGTAATGATAATCATGGGACGGTTATGGGAGCGGTTCTAAGTAGTGATCGCTTTGGAAACGACAGCACGGCCTATGAATTTGATGGAACTTCTACCTATATTACCATACCAAGCTCCCCGAGCCTGGAATCACCCAGCACCGAACTCTCTCAAGTTGCCTGGATCAATATTTATTCCTGGAGTCTGGTGGGAACTCAGTTTAGCCCCATTCTTATGAAATCGAATTCGGGTATCAATGCTTTTCAGTATCGTCTTTCAGTTGGCACAAATGGTATTAATACCGCTATTAACAATTGGCTTAATGCTGTTACTGTCTCCGATACTATTAATTTCAATGAATGGTACATGATTACCTCAACATTAAAAGATGATACTGTAAGGAGTTATGTTAACGGGGTCTTTATCGGTGAAGGCACCCTGACCGGACCTATTACTGCGGACAACCGCCCTCTGGAAATCGGGCGCGATGTTCCGGGGGTAACCGAGATTTTCCATGGAAAAATTGATGATGTCCGAATTTACAATCGAGCTCTGACAGATACGGAAATACAGGAATTATTCGTTATCACTACAGATCTGAAAAATGAAGATCCTCATAAACTGAACCGATGTCAACTCTATCAGAATTATCCGAATCCGTTTAATCCGAGTACAATGATCAATTATCAATTACCAATGAGCAATAATGTTGAATTAAGTGTCTATAATCTTCTTGGACAAAAAGTTGCCACACTGGTTTCTGGAAAACAAAAAGCAGGATATCATCAGGTAAAATGGGATGCATCCCAGTTGGACGGGATGGCAAGTGGGATATACCTGTACAGGTTAGAATTAGATAATGGATATTCTCAGACCAAGAAACTTATCCTTCTGAAATAAATTTAGCATCTTTTTAAATAGGAGTGGTCTTTTCATTTTGATAGATTGAGTACAAAATTCATTTTATACCAAACCAAATAATACATTTATATAACACCAGACCCGGGATGTTACATTAGGGCTATCACCAAATTTATCCTTGACAACACAAATAATAATCCATATAATGAATCACCTTAAATCCTGTAACCAGAGTATTTTAATAAATCAAATAAATGGTTAAAAAAGGATAAGTAAGTAAAAAATTATTTAATATCCAGAGAAACAGCAGCCATTTTAAATGTCGATCCGGATACCATACTCAGATGAATTGAATCTGTTAAAATCCCCGCGAACCTCACGCCGGATGGGCATTATCGCATCCATCGCAATGTTTATCTAACTAAAATGATTTAGGAGAAAAATAGGACTCAACCGGCCTTATCCTGTTGTTGGGAATACTATTCTGAATCGGGAATAGTTAGAGATACATGTAAAGAATGTATCGTTCACAAATCCAGAGCCAGCCGCTGCTATAAACTTTGTGACCTCTTTGCTTCGATAGGGAAGATTTTTTTCTATTAAAATGCATAATACTTGGGGGAAAAGTGTTATGTTCGTAAAAAAATTCTTTTTATTACTAGTTATCATCTATTTTTTCTATTCACTTGTATATTCTCAATCTGCTGATAACAAATTTGAACCTATAACTAAGTACCACACAGATAGACTTACGGTTGCCGACGGATTACTTGGCAACACCATCCGCAATATTGCCCAGGACTCGCTCGGGTTTATCTGGATGGGTCATGTGGGCCTGCAGAAATATGACGGAATACAGTTCACCAATTACTTGCATGATCCGGATAATGACAGCAGCATCAGGAGTAATTACCTGTGCAATATTTTTACCGACAGCAGGAAAAGACTATGGATTTCTGCTAGCGGGGGCCTCGACAGGTATATATATACAAAGGACTGTTTTAAACATTATTATTATACCGACCAAAAAGGCGATACCATTCCCTATAATGTTTATTCTCTCTCTGAGGATACTTCGGGAAACCTCTATGCCGGTCTTAATTTTGCCGAAGGGGACACTATTCCTAAATATGACTTTTTTCCCAGTGCAAATTATACCCGGAGAGGTGTTTACAGGTTTGATCCGGAGAATGAATTATTTATCGGCCTTGACTGGGTAAACGAGCTGTTAAACAGTTTCTGCAAAGAAGGATATATGAAAAAAACCGAACAGCCCGGGATATGGGAAAAAACAATCGTTTTTCCTGCGGAATTTTTCAACAATACCCTTTATTATAGTTTTTCTGCCATATGTAAAAATAACAAAAGCCATACAGAACCGTTTCTGGATTATTCCCGTTCCAGAAAACTGAAATTAAGCCATAACCGGATTGAATTACCCGCCGTTAAATTCATGGAGGATATAAAACTTTCTTCAACTCAATATATGGCTGGCCGGGATCCGGATCACAGGATAGAAGTGAATTTCAGGTTCAACGCAAATGAACTGGACAAACATCTGCAGGAAGGGGCAAGGATACAAATAAGAGGGGATTTTTTCCCGTTAAGCTGGTCCCGGGAACCTTATCTAAAATGTATCGCTTTCGATAGCAATAACCGGCTTTGGGTATCTCTTTTTACCGTGGGTTTATTTGTCTTTGATCTTGAAAACAAATCCTGGCGGCACTTCATCTTTAATCCCCTGGGCAATACGTTGTACCCCGGATCAAATTTGACGCATCAGTCCAACCAGGTCAACGATCTGCTTGTTGCCCGTAACGGCCAGGTCTGGATTGCCACCTGGGGCGGTCTTAACCGCTATATCCCTGAGCTGGACTCCATGATATCTTATTACAATAATCCTCATTATGACTCCGGATCTTTCGTTAATGGGATTACCAGTTTAGGAGAGGACACTGACGGTAATATCTGGATGGGCAATTGGAAAGCGGTTTCCGTTTATCAGCCGGGCAGGGACAGGTTTTTTGCTGTCAGGGAAAATATAGCGTCATACTTCAAATATGCTATGCTGATGGACAAATCGGGAATTATCTGGCTGGGGATAGACAGCCAGGGCATCACAAAAATCATGGCAAACCATCCGCCTTTTGAGTCACATCATATGCCGGATATTAATAGGACTTTTTCCCTGTTTGAGGATAACGATGGCACCACCTGGACCGGCGGAACCTGGAGGGGACTGTTAAAATATAACCGGAGAACGAAAGAATTTATAACTACGGGTGAAATGTGGAATAATGACAGTCTCCCGTTGACGGATATAGCGGACTTTTGTCAGGATCCAAACGGCCGGTTATGGTTTTGTAATTTAAATGGTTTATTCTATCTGGATCTGAAGACAAACAGGATTAAACATTTTACCATAGATACAGCCGGTTTCGGCGAAACGATTGACAGGTTAACCGCCTTATATGCGGTCAACGACCTTTTATGGGCCGCATCGGAAAGAGGGTTTTTATTGCGCATCGATCCTGTCCTGAAAAAATTTAAAAGTTATAATTTCGGATATAAAATTTTCGATCTGGAAGCCGACAGACAGGGAAGCCTGTGGTTCATTGGAAGCGGGGGACTCGTGAAATTTGATCCAGAAAAAGAGGAGTTTGAAACAGTGGATGAAAAGGGCCGCGGGATCAGCCTGAGCATTGACCGGGACGGAAAGATCTGGTATGCCGGAGGAGGCTGGATAACATACACCCTGTATTATTCCGGATATACAGATCTGGGTAAAGATTTAAATGCCTACAATCCGCTGACAAAGGAAATTGAACGAATTTCGGAAGCTAACGGTTTATTGTCTGCATCCATTATGGGACTGGAAATAGACGATTCAGGCAATATATGGATCAGTACCAGGAAGGGTCTTAGTCAGTATAATCCAACCACGAAAACCTTCAAAAACTATTTTAAAGGGACCGGGCTGGACAATGATGAATTCCTTCCCTGGAGTCATTCCAAAAACAGCAGGGGCGAAATCTTTTTTGCAACAACGGACGGTTTTATTGTTTTCCACCCCGACAGCCTGGATAAGCACAATTACATACCCGATGCTGTTTTGACAGGTATTGATGTAAATAATGTTCCTCTTGAGACGATAGAAGATAGAAAGACAGATCAGTCTGTAAATACCTTAAGAAATTTAAAACTGAACTATGACCAGAATGATCTGACCTTTTCGTTCGCGGCGCTTGATTACACATATCCGGCGCATAATAAATATTCTTTTATGCTGGAAAATTATGAGGTTGACTGGCGCCATGAAAGCACGGAAAACAAAGCCTACTATACAAATCTTGATCCCGGCAATTATGTTTTTAAAGTAAAGGGCAGTAACAGCTACGGTATATGGAATGAACAACCCGCGGTACTGAATATTACTATCCGGCCGCCCTGGTGGCAAACCAATATAGCTTATACATTTTATTTACTGTTATTTGTGTCTTTTATTTTTATCACCTGGCGCTTGCAGTTAAGGCGTATTCATTTAAAGCATCAAATGCAGATGGAACACTTTGAGGCGGAAAAACTTCGCGAAGTGGATCAGATGAAATCGCGCTTTTTTGCTAATATCTCCCATGAATTCAGGACACCATTGACCCTGATAAAAGGCCCGGTAAAACAAATTTTAGACGGTGAATTCGCCGGCAATTTGAAAGATCAATGCAAAATGATCCTGCGCAACAGCGACCGGCTATTAAAACTGATAAATCAGATTCTGGATCTTTCCAAACTGGAATCCGGGGAGATTAAGTTACAAGTTACTGAAACAGATATCATTCAATATCTGGAAGGATTGGTACTCACTTTTTCTCCTTTGGCTGATCGCAAAAAAGTGACACTGAAGTTCACCTCCACAGAAAATATATTGACTGGATATGTTGACCGGGATAAGATGGAGAAGATCGTAACCAACCTGCTTTCCAATGCCTTTAAATTTACC
>LJUP01000287.1 GCA_001303955.1 Bacteroides sp. SM23_62
GGATTCGGGGCATATGGTATATTTTCCGTAAATGAAGAGATAAAGATCGTTCCGAACGCCATGTATTACCTGCATCATGAAATTACCACTGACGATGGAACACAAAAGTTCAGCTGGTGGACCATCAGTGTGGATGGTGATTATATCATCATAAATCAGGGAGTTGTTCGGTTTTATGGTATCATGGGACTGACTTTTATCAGCGTTACCGGTGAGCAGGATGAGGTCATCAGCGGACAGGAATTCAAGGATAAGCTTAGCTTGCAGAAACTGGGACTGAATATCGGAGCCGGGATCAGGTTTCCGGTGTCTGAATATATTGCCCCTTTCGCAGAGGTAAGATATACCCTGGGGGATGCGGCTGATTTTGAATTCAAGAACCAGCCGGTTTCGCAATTCAGCCTGACTGCCGGGATAATGTTCAGGATAGGTGAGACCAAACAAAGGGGACAGCAGGAGGATCAGGACTTTTAAAGCATGTATTGATAGCATTTTACAACAGTTATTACAAACAAACCATGACCAGAAAAACCACCAGACATTTCTTCCCTGCCTTCATTTTTTTAATCATGGTCCCAACCCTCACAAGGGCACAGTTTACCAGGGTTGGCGTGGGACTAACCTTCAGTCCGGGGGTAGACAACATCACTTATAAGACAGGGAACCCAGGATTTAATGCCAGGTGCGTGTTCGACCTTGCGGACCGGTTCTGGGCCGTTCCCTCATTGACTTTTTATGTGCCCAAGAGCCGTACAACCAGCCAGGGGGACAAGCAAACCACCTGGTTCTTTGCCTTTGACGGGGACATCACCTTTACCCTGGCGACCGAAAAAACACTGCTGTTCTATGCACTTGGCGGATTTAATATCACCAACTTGTACAGTAGTTTTAAATCAGATAATCCTGAACTGGGAAGTTCCTATGAGGTTGTGCCGGGACTCAATATCGGGACCGGCATTGAAATGATCGTAGCTGACGATATCAATGCTTTTACCAAGGTAAAATATGTGGTAGGGAAATACCAGCACCTGGTTATCTCAATCGGGGTACACTATTATATCAGCGGACGGCGTTATAAAACCTGGTAACAGGGATTTTTTATATCTTTAATACATTATTAACCTTACTCAAAATCAGATAAAATGGGTTTATTCGGGGCCATGCAGGCGACTTCACAAATTGAAGCAGAAGAAGCTGCACTCATCAAGGAATACAATGATTTCCTCGCATACGAGAAATCCGAGGAACTGAAGCGGGTTGAGGAACTCGACCGGCTGATAAAATCTGGTGAGTTTGCCAGTAAAGTCAAGGAAATCAAAGCCCGGAAGTTCAGGGATACTGAACAGTACAGAAAAGAGCAGGAATATCTGTCACTGAAAAATGCCAAAGATATCAAAGGATATTTTAAGCTGAAGGGTTCCGCTGAACTCTCTGAATACAAACAGACGGGTAAATCAGCCGAATTGGATAAATACAATGAACTGGATGCCTATTTGAAAACCAGGGAATTTCTGGATGCAAAACTGTCGGGCAAGAAGAAATTCAAAAGCTCCGAAGCCTTCCAGAAACAGCGGCAGTATAAGGAGTTGAAGAAATCATCCATGCTCAGGAAATATTTCAGGCTGAAGGAATCCGCCAAAATGAAGACATACATCCAGGTAAAAGGATCCGACAGGCTCAAACGGCTGCAGGAACTGGAACAGTATGTCAGCAGTGATGCATTCAGGAAGGTCAAGGAATACATGGCCCTGAAACCTCAGCAGAAGTATGAACAATCCGATGAGTATAAGCTGGAACAGGAATACCTGACACTAAAAAAATCAGATAGACTCTTGTGGTTCCGCAAGCTGCAGAAGAAGAATGAATTCCACAGACTGAAGGAATGGGAACTGACCTTCGAAGATGACTTTACTGAAGGAGCCCTTGATTCGAAAAAATGGATGACCAATTACTACTGGGGTGAAATCCTTTTGAGAGACACTTATGCCTTGCCCGGAGACAAGCATTTTTATACCAGGGGAAAAAACATAGAAATTGCTGACAGCGTATTGAAAATCATCACGCGTAAGGAAACAGCCACCGGGAAGGTCTGGAATCCTGTCCAGGGTTTTTTAACCCGGGATTTTGATTATACATCGGGACTCATATCCACCGGTAAAAGTTTTCGTCAGAAATATGGCAAAGTAAGGGCCAAGATCAGGATGAGCCATGCGCCTGTACGCCAGGCCATGTGGATGGTTGCTGAAAAAATACTCCCCCATGTGGATGTTGCCAAAGTGGAGAACGGGAAATTGTTTTACGGAAATTTCTGGGGGAATATTGCAGAAAAAAAAGGCGTGAACAAAAAAATAGGCAGAAAAGCTGCCGAAAAATACACCAGTGACTACTTTATCTATTCCATTGAATGGACCCCCGAAAAGATGGTATGGAAGATCAATGACAAAGCGGTCTTGACACAGACCAGGGGTGTCCCCCACGAACCCATGTACCTGGTATTCAGTGCCGGTGTCACCAACGGGGTGGCAGAACATCAGCTTCCGGCCAAAATGGAAATAGACTGGGTAAAGATCTATCAGAAAGCGGAACGATAACCTTCACCTCCCGTTATTGCCAGGCAACGGCAATGGCCTCCGCAGTTGGTATCTCAGGGTTCAGCAGGATTATGCTCCGAAGCATGTTGAATCTGTTTAGTATCTTGCCATCATATTGAGTCAAAAGTCAATATTAATCTTCTATAAGCCATGGGAAAAATCTTAATAAACGTTAACACGATGTTTCGGGCAGCCGTCATTTGTATTGCAGTGCAGGTTTTTCTGCCGGCACTGGGCCAGGATAGGATAACCGGCCGGACTTTTGCCACCAGGTCGGAGGTGATTGCGGCACATGGCATGGCTGCCACCAGCCAGCCACTGGCCACCCAGGTTTGCCTGGATATATTGAAACAGGGCGGGAATGCCATTGATGCTGCCATTGCAGGGAATGCGATGCTTGGACTGGTAGAGCCGACAGGCAACGGGATGGGCGGAGATTTGTTTGCCATTATCTGGGATGCGGAAACCGAGCAGCTGTATGGTTTGAATGCCTCCGGACGTTCGCCGAAATCCCTGACCCTCGCATATTTTAAGGAGCATGGATATACCTCCATCCCGGGCTACGGACCCCTGCCGGTTTCGGTACCGGGATGTGTCGACGGATGGTTTGAGATGCACCAGAGGTTCGGGTCCCTGGACATGACCGAGATCCTGGAACCGGCCATAAAATATGCACGTGAAGGATTCCCGGTATCCGAACTGGTCGCCTACTACATGGCTGGATCAACCTGGCTAAAGCAATACCCGGGTTTTGAAGAAACCTATATGTCAGGCGGGAAGACACCTGACAAAGGCGAGATCTTTAAAAACCCTTACCTGGCCAATACCCTTGAAAAGATTGCAGAGGATGGGAGGGATGCTTTCTATAAAGGGGACATTGCCAGGACCATCGCCCGTTATATGAAGGACCAGGATGGATTTTTATCCTATGAAGACCTGGCGGAGCATCATTCCGAATGGGTGGAGCCAGTTTCTACCAATTACCGCGGTTATGATCTCTGGGAACTCCCGCCAAACGGACAGGGCATCGCTGCACTGCAGATCCTGAATATCCTGGAAGGGTACGATATAGCTGCCATGGGATTCGGCAGCAAAGAGTATATCCATGCCTTTGTGGAAGCCAAAAAACTTGCCTATGAGGACCGGGCAAAATATTATGCTGATCCGGCTTTCAATGACATACCGGTTGAACACCTGGTATCGGAGGAATATGCTGCCGAAAGAAGGGCCCTTATCAATCCGGACAGGGCTGCCCGGACCTATCCGGCAGGTGAACTTGAACAGGGGAATACCATTTACATGACAGTGGCCGACCGGCACGGGAACATGGTATCCCTGATCCAGAGCAATTACCGCGGAATGGGCAGCGGGATGACCCCGTATGGACTTGGCTTCATCCTGCAGGACAGGGGGGAACTGTTCAGCCTTGAAGAAGGGCATTTTAACTGTTTCGCACCAGGGAAACGGCCTTTCCATACCATCATCCCGGCTTTTATTACCAGGGATGGAAGACCCTATATGAGTTTTGGCGTGATGGGAGGATCCATGCAACCCCAGGGACATGTACAGATCATGGTCAACATGATTGATTTTGGCATGAACCTCCAGGAGGCAGGCGATGCCCCGAGGATCCGGCATGGAGGTTCATCACAGCCTACCGGCAGCGAAATGTTGGATGGCGGGACAGTTTACCTGGAGGCCGGCATTGATTACGGGGTGATCAGGGAACTTGTTAAAATGGGACACAGGGTCCAGTTCGATGTTGGCGGGTATGGCGGGTACCAGGCCGTCCTGCTCGATGAGGAGAAAGGGGTTTATTACGGGGCCTCGGAAAGCAGGAAAGATGGCCAGGCTGCGGGATATTGAACGGTTATTTCTTAACGATCCTTCGCGTTTTGATTTCCTTCCCCTCCGGGTCCCTGATGCGGAGATAATAAACTCCCTGCTCCAGTGATTCAAGGTTCAATGATCTTTGCAGATCCTGTTGCCAGACCATCTGTTCAAGAATGGTGAAAATCTCGATCTTGCCGCTTATGTTCTCCAAGCCCCGGATATGCAGTATTCCGTGAGTGGGTACAGGGTAAATCCGTACCGGAGGAGTTTCAAAACCCCGGCTTGAGACATAGAGGAAACTGGCTTCAAAGCTCACTGTATCGCCAATACATCCGTTCTCATCCACTTCTGCGACCTTAAACGTTCCGGTCCCATGAGTTCTCCATTCCACTTTGAGGGTGGTGGTTCCCTGTCCCGACCAGATCTCTCCGCCATCAACCGGCCAGTGATAAATACTCCCGATGGATTGATCATTCACCAAATAGATATAATTGGTATCCTCATAGAAAGTTCCGGATCCCTCAATTTCCGGGGTTTCCACCTTTGGCGGCTGGGTGAGTGTAATATCCCGTTCACCCGTACACCCAAGTGAATCAGTAACCTAAATATGATAAGATCCCGCTGAAAGGTTCTCCATGAAACGGAAAGGTGAGGTATATCCTTCGGGTCCTGTCGTATAAAAGTAAAAATAACTGATGTCCCCAAATCCTGTTACTTCCCTTATCTTGATAGCACCATCCGACAAGCCAAAACACTGAATATTATAGACACCATATGATGATGTTTCAATCACCATGCTTATGCCACTCGACAGGATCAGGTTCGTATCGCTTTCTGACGAGCAGCCCTCTGCATCGCTGATCAACAGATGGTACCTTCCTTTGGCGAGGTCATGTAAATCCTCTTCAGTACTATGAAATCCATCCGGGCCCGTCCAGGAAAACTGAAAAGGTAATTCACCACCGGAAGGAGTGATATAGATAGCCCCGTCAGACGTGTTGAGACAAGGGTTATTAATGACAGAATCGTAATTGACAAAAATAGGATTTGGTGCGGTAAGGGTAATGGTAACATCACTCCGGCAATTCAGGGAATCAAAAACATTTAAATGGTAGTTCCCTGCTTCAAGCGAATCTATTTCATAAACATATGATTTAAAACCACCTGGCCCGTTCCATATATAGGTATAGTTCCGCCAATCCAACCCATTGCCTGTCACCCTATCGATTTTTATGCTCCCGGAATGATCCCCGTAACATTCCAGGTTATATTCCTCGTAGGATGATAGTGTGTAACTCAGGGATATGGGATCCTCATCCAGGACAGCCTGTTGGAAATTCGTAACACAGCCGCTGGCATCAGTAAGATCCAGGTTATACATTCCTTCGCCCAGGCTTTCAATATCTTCGGTCCCACCCGAAATACCAACCGTCGCGGTCCCATCGACGGAACCATGGCAACTGGGATCTTTACTTTCCGTGATCTGGACGGTGAGTTGGGACCAGAGACAGGTGGATGAGCCGTGCAGAAAAAAAAGCAAAACTAAAAGTCTGTTCATTGTACTTGGATTCGCAGGTTATGTTGGTTTGTATGTAATTCATGTGGGTAAGGTTTGCTTCCTAAAGCCTGACCTGTCTTGTTCTTAGAATTTATTTAAATAAGGCCATGATGCGGCATTAGATTGATAGAATTGACCAAAAATTAGTTTCTTTATCATCTTGATTTTAAAGTTATTTAGCTTCACCTGCCCAATGGTAAAAAAATCTCACAGGAAAAGAAAAAGATATATCAGACTGATTTTCCTGTCCGGCATTTTGCTGGGCCTGCTGCTTGTGTTTGCGGGAAATAAAGCAGTGGTAAAAACTTCCACCAATGAATTCTGTGCAGCCTGCCACGTTCACCCACAGGCCACTCAGACCTGGAAAAGATCCACCCATGTCGATAACCAGAGAGGCGTACTGGTCAATTGTGTGGACTGCCATCTGCCTCCCAAGGGGGATGGTTACCTGGCAGAAAAGACCAAAACAGGGATCCGTGATGTCTGGGGTAAGATCACAAAGGATGTTGAGTCCCTCAACTGGGAAGCAAAATCCCACCCGGATTACGCCCAGGGCCATGTATTTGAATCCTCCTGCATCCATTGTCATCAGAATAACTTTCCGATGGGATTATCCCCTGAAGGGAAAGAGGCCCATCTTTATTATGAACAAAAAGCCTCGGAAATACATTGTATCAATTGTCATATCTCCGTAGGGCATTACGATCCGGATAAGATACATGCCAAAAACGTTGATTTTGGGAAAGACGACACAAAGGATGAGGATGTATATACGGAACCCGGAATCATGGATGGTTTTGCCGACTTTACAGAATATATACCTGATACCAGGGTTAGTTTTGAAATGGTGGCCGTGCCGGGCGGGACTTTCACTCTCGGAAGTCCTGAAGACGAATTATACCGCAACCCTGATGAGGGGCCTGTTCGAAAAGTAACCATCTCAGGATTTTTGATGGCAAAAACGGAAGTCAGCTGGGATGAATACCTGGCTTTTTATACTAAAACTGCTTCCCCCGGCAGGACATCTGATGCCTATCTCGATCTGGATGACAGGGATCCTGATGCCATCAGCGGACCCACACCTCCCTGGGGTGATCCGGGACAGGGCTGGGGGAAGGGAGACCGGCCGGCAATCACTATGACCCATCATGCAGCAGAAGTATATTGTGAATGGCTGAGTCAGAAAACAGGCAGGAAATACCGGCTCCCCACTGAAGCCGAATGGGAATATGCAGCACGCGGAGGGACTTCAGGGCCCTATTTTTTCGACGGGGACCAGAAAAAATATAACGAGGAACGATTCCTCAACAAGATCTTCGGGACAGATACCACTGCCATAAATTCCCATATTATCTACAAGACAAACAGTACCGGCATTACCGGTACGGCTGATGCCATTAAAGAAAATCCTTTTGGCCTAGTGAATATGCTCGGAAATGTCAGTGAATTCTGCCAGGATTGGTATGATTACAATGCCTATGCCGCTTACCCTGAAACCGGAGTGACTGATCCTGCCGGTCCTGCAGAGGGAACGGAACATGTCATAAGGGGAGGTTCTTTCAGGAGCC
>LJUP01000288.1 GCA_001303955.1 Bacteroides sp. SM23_62
GAAATAGAATTTCACGATCGATGTCATATAGGTCAAAAAGTTGGCCGACAGGATGATGGTGGTAAAGAGCAGGGCCACACCCACCGTGCTGAAGGTCCTTTTCAGGCTGACCCTGTACCTGCCCGTGCGCAGGAATTCAACCTTCGCGTGATTGATAAAGTGGATGGTATCATCGACTGCCAGTCCCAGGATCATCGGCATGATGATCACCGTAGAAGAATCCAGCGGGATCCCGAGAAACCCCATGAGTCCACCGATAACCAGCGCCGGCGTAATATTGGGTATCAGGCCTATGAGTCCCGTTTTAACATTCCCGAAAACCAGCATCATGATCCCGGCAATGATCACAAATGCGATCATAAAGGATATGATCTGTCCCCTGGTAACATATTCAATCATCTTCATGAACTGGGGCATGGTGCCGACCACGGCGATCCTGGCCCCCGGGAACAGTTCCTCTGCACGTTCGGTAATGAGATTGTATTCATTTCTGGCCTCCCTGGCCGCGAAATCATCCAGCTGCACCTGCAGCCTTAAGCGCTGGTAATCATAGTCGACCCAGTATTCAGCTTCCGTCCCTCCTGCATTTTCATAAAGCAGGAAGAGCTGTGCGATCATTTCCCTGCTTTCGGGCAGCGTGTAATACTCGGGATTGTCCTCGTTCATTACCTGGTTCATGTCCTTGATGACGGCCACAATGGAATTGGTCCGCTTGGTCAGCGGGTAATTTTCCACTTCCGAAGCGAGCAGGTCAAGGTTGTGAAGCACCTGGGGATCCTTGGCAATGCCCGGCTCGTCAAAAGTGATGGCCAGGTCATATGAGTAAAGGGACCCCAGCTCTGTCTGGCATACCTCGAAGAGGTTATTCACATAGGGGATTTTCAATCCTATACTCTTCCTGGGATCGGTATCCGCCGTCACCCTCGTGGTTCCGATGACCAGTACGAGGGATACCAGTACATAGGACACCAGGATTCCCCTGGGATGCCGGAGCACCCAGTCGCTCAGCAGTTCCAGCTTACCCTCGAGAATGGTCTTCCCGTTTTTCTCGTAGGACGGGTGGGGCTGCCTGTTCCGCCCAAAGCTGAGCAGGGAAGGGGTGAGGATAATGATTACCAGGTAGGTGACGGCCACTACCCCGGCAGTCGTCAGCCCGATGAACCGGACGGTCCTGATCGGGATGAACAGGAAAGACAGGAGGGCACAAATGGTTGTCATGGCGGTGAAAAAGACCGGCCAGCCCATCTCTCCAATGGAGTGCATGACAGCCCGTTTCCGCCTGCCGGTTTTCAGGAACTCCCGCTTGTAGAAGCTGTAAATATGGATGGAATAAGCCAGGGCGACAGCCAGCCCGATCAGGACCGGGAAGGTCATCACCATATTGTCGATGGCCATGCCGGAAAACCCTATGATTCCGTTCACGATGATGATGGAACTCACGGCCGTGATCAGCGGGATGACCACCCCCTTGAAGGAGCGCAGTGCGACCACCAGTACCAGCACAGCCATCAGCAGTGCCAGTCCCATTACCCTGCCGCTTTCCTTTTCAAAGAATTCCCTTTTTTCATAGGAAAGGTACGGCATGCCCACAGCCCTGAGATGCAGGTCCGAATACTTTTCACCGGCGATGATCCTGGCAACGGCTTCACCCACCATCAGCTGGGGATAGGTCTCATATTTATCCTGCCAGTCCTTCGGGAAAGGCAGCAGTTTTACCATGATCCAGGTCTGTCTGCCATCCCGGGAGACCAGCCTTTTCCGGAAATTCTCCTTGGCAAAGGCCTTTTGCCTGATCTTCTGCAGTCCGATTTCGTCTACCGGGATCACCCCGGGAACGATACTCTCGATCGACATCCCATACTCCGTACCAACCGTGTATTCTATATTGTCCAGCGAAGTTACCCGGTCCAGGAAAGGGATACTGTCCTCCAGTTCCCTCGTGATCTCCCGGATCAGTGTCAGGCTCCTGTTCGTAAAAAGGTCCTCGCTTTCCACCAGGATCCCTACGTACTGGTCATTGCCAAATACCTCCTTGAATTCATCGGTATCCCGGTTGATGGGATCATTTGGCAGAAAGGAATTCTCGTTCGAAACATCCACCTTGATCAGGCTTGCTCCATAGGTGAAAACAATGATGACCAGGAGGAATATGCCCAGGTTCATCCAGCGGTATTTGATGATACCATTGCTGGCTTTCTGGAACCAGGCGTTGATTTTAAGCAGATTGATTTTCATTTTTTTAATTGTTAGAAGTTGTATTTTGCTTTGATCCAGATTTCAGAATTCTTATTATAGGCACCGAATATGCCGGCATCACCATGAAAGATGTCAATCCCCGTGAGCAGGTGTATCTGGTCCGAGAGGGCATAATCCAGTGATGTCCTGGCGAACATTCCCCCGTTGGTAAGATCAATGTACCCGAAGGCCCCCAGGGAAAGCGTTGACCGGAAAAGTTTCCGGGTGATCCCCAGGGTGGCAAGCATGGTATTCCGGGGCTCTTCCAGCTGGTCTTCATACAGCAGGATCAGTTTCTGTGAATACTGCCCTGTCAGGGTCCAGTTGCTGCTGGCATACCAGTCGAGTCCCACTAGATAGTTCATAGTCGTCTTCCTGATTACGGGATTTGACCGGTTCAAAAGGTCCGTGCTCAGCGGTTCCGCCGAATACATGGCGGCCTCACCCCGGATGACAAACGGTCCCTGCGGCCTGGAGAAATCCACACCAACCATGGAATACCGGAAGTGTTTCGGCACCAGGACCAGCGTGTCATGGGCAGGGGAGAGGTTCCTTTCATAAACCGGCAGCTTGTTCCAGGTGTAGAGTCCAGATACAGCTAAATCAAACCCCGGGAAATAAAAGGATAGCCTGCCCCCGAACTCGCTGTTCCGGATGCTCGTTTCCGGCCTGATGGCCGGGGCAACAGAGATCACAGGACCCTCACCGGGATAGGTGATCGACCACGGGTTTTGGGGATCGTCAGGGATGATGTAGGTTTGGAATATGGGGATAAAAACCAGTTCCAGTTTGATCACGTTGTCCATGTATCTCCACCTGATGGCATCCACCGGCATCCTGATATCGTCGTAATCCCGCGCCAGGAACTCGGTCAAATCAAGCGGCGAAATCAGGTCGGTGATCCTGAGTCCGTCCGAGGCCCCCCAAATGATGATCTGCCGGCCTATCCTAAGGTCCCAGTTCGGGGCTGTATAATCGAAATAGGCTTCCCTCAGTTCAATAAAGGTACGGGAGGGAAGCAGGTAATTGTGGTTTGCATTCAGGGAGGCAAAGATCCAGGATTTCCCGGCATTCCCTTTCATCTCGGCCCTGAGCCTGCTGCGGGAGCTCATGAAGTCATGGGGACCGGCCAGCCTGACGGCATGGTAACTGTCGATGAACCCGCTGAAATCCAGGGTCTGGGCTGATACTCCCTGTCCGGTCAATACCAGGACACTTATGATCAATATGTGAAAGGTTTTTGCTTTCATGGTTTATTCAGTAATACCGCGTTCCAGCGTAGCCACTGTAAAATGGTTATCAGGGATGGCGATGTCATACTCCATTTGCTGGATGGTGATCAGGGTCCGGTGCTCACGCTGGTGGTTTTGCATCTCCATCCCGTATACCGTCCAGTAGGAATCTGTTTTTCGGATATCATTAATGGTCAGGGTCTTCTGTAGATCTCCCATCCTGTCATAGTATTCAACCCTGACGGCGGTCAGTGCGTCCTGCCAGATCCAGCTGATGGTCTCCGAATACATGGCATCATCGTCTTTCGGCTGGCTTTTAACGATCCAGCACTTCCTGTCCCCCAACTGTTCCTCACCCATCAGGGTGTGCTCGTCCTCATCGATGTTCCGCCCGCCCATGTCATCATAGGTAAAATCACTGCCCATGAAATATTCCTTGCGGGCAGAGCTTCCGCTGATCCGCCTTGTTTTCTTCATGGCCGGCAGGTACAGCCAGCGGTCATCATCCTTGTCAGGGTCGTCATAGTTCCACGTCAGGAATCCCGTGCCCTGCACATCGGCAGGTGCCTTAAAAAACATAATGGATTTTGAGTCTTTGCCATAGTCCTGTGCATAGGAGAGAATGGTCCGTTCGCGCTTGCTGCCCCGCTTGTTGACCAGGGTCATGGTCATGACGGACTTCCGGTTATCTCCATCCGGCTGGTCTTTTACCATCTGGACGATCTGCCGTCCGGTTAACTGGCTGAAGGAGTTGCCGGATGAGATGATACCGGCCAGCAAAATGGCACATATTGGATACAACTGTGTTTTCATGATCTTGTATGTTTTTATGATCTGCGCTTTTATGACAAACCTACGTCGCGAATAAGGCTCCGGGCAGGTTTATGTAGGGGGTGGAAAGGAGCTGTCAGTAACGGTATAAATCCAGGGGTAAACGGCAGGATCTGGGGTGAATGGTAAGCCCTTATATTTTTCTTACCAACCCTATTAGAGGCTCAGGTTATGTTCTCTCTCCAGCAGATCCCTTTCTCTTCTGATTTCATCTTTAAGAGATTCTTCGTCAGGAAGATATAACTTATATTTGGACGCAAAGATTTGTGTGCCTTCTCTAAGAATACTATATTTCACGATAGTCTCATTTTTATCCGTACACAAAATCAGTCCTAAGGTAGGGTTATCATCGAATTGTCTGATCTTATCTTCAAAAAATCGCACATAAAAGTCCATCTGACCTATATCTTGGGGGACTAGCTTTTCTGTCTTAAGGTCAATAAGTAAAAAACACTTGAGGATATAATTGTAAAAAACAAGGTCGATATAAAAATGGTCATTGTCTGCTGTAATCCTGCACTGACGACCCAGAAATGCAAAACCATTCCCGAGTTCAAGCAGAAACTGTTGGAGTTTTTCTATAAGTGCAGATTCTAATTGTGTTTCTGCCAGCTTCTCGTTTTCTTTTACATTTAAAAACTCAAGCACGAATGGATCTTTTATAAAATGTGAAAGCTGCAATTCATTTTTCCGGTTTACTTTTTTCTCTAATTCAGCCTGTCTGGGTTGTTTACCACTCATTAGAATCCTCTCATAGTACAGGCTGTTGATCTGCCTTTCAAGTTGCCTGGTGCTCCAGTTTCCGGCGATAGCTTCCTCAATGTAAAACTCCCTGGCATTTACATCTTCTACCTTTATTCGCAGGCGATAATGGGTCCAAGACAATTGGTCACGCAGTGCGTGACCTTTTTCAAATGTCTGATAAAACTTCCTCATATACTTAAGGTTGCTTGTAGTAAAACCTTTACCGAATGTATGTGTCAACCTGACGGAAAGATTTTTAATTAAATAATTGCCGTATTCGGCACGGTTCTTACCTTTTTGTTCTTCTTCCACAATTTCCCTTCCCACATTCCAGTATGCATGAAGCATTTCTTTGTTGGCCGTTAGATATACCTTTTTGCGGGCACCCTCCAGGATCTCTTTTATCCTTTCATAAAAACCATCAGATGAATTAGATAAAGATTTATTCATTTTGGATTTTTTTATTACAGAATTTGTCATTTCTCCTTTATGTTTCAATTATCACAATATCATATACAAGTCATCTTGGGGTAAATAAAGTATAGTCTGAAGCACTTAGAAACAAAAAACAGGAGACTGTATGCCAATATGTTATGAGAATTCATGGAAAGGCTTGGTAAATATGGATATGGCCTGGAACCAAGGCAAAGTATAAAGGATTTTAAGGGATCACACCTGCCGTTCGCGCAGGCTGGCAGTGACCTGTTTTCCCCTGGACCTGGAAATGGGAATTTTGCCCTTGAAATCTTTTGAGGTGAGAAAGTATCCGCTGGCATCCCCCTTGATCTCGAAAGGCATGGCAAGGTTGATCATGTAGGAACGGTGACAGCGGACAATATCCGGGTCTTCAATTTGCTGCTGGATCCCTTTCAATGTGATCCGCAGCAGCTTTTCCCTGAGGGTTTTATCCTCCAGCAGGAAAATCCTGGAATAATTATCCTCGGCAGCGATATAGTAAAGGTGGCTCAGGTTGAGCTCAAACTGTTCATGGGTATCGGTCTGCAAAACGATGAATTTCCCTTCCTGTCCGCCCGAAAACATATGCTTCACCAGCCGGATAAAGCGGGGGTCCGAGTGGTATTCCTTAAACAGCGGATCTGATTTTAAAAAGAGAAGGTTGAAATCCCTGTTTTTTATCCCCGCCTCGAGGTGTCGGAACATATCTTCCTCCTTATTCATCGCTTTGTAAATAACGGCAAAGTGGTAATCGGGAGTCTTCAATTCACCCTTCCCGGTCCTCTCCCTGATCTTTTCAATGTACTGGTACGCCATTGCGGGCTTCCCCGTCCTGGTATGCACATAGGCCAGGCCGCTGTATTTATAGTCCTCCACCATTGTCCTTTCGGGTAAGCCCTGGAATTCATCCAGCGCCTGCCGGTAGTCCCCTGACAGTGCCAATATCCAGGCTTTTGAACCCCTCGCCGGGATAAAACCAGGGTTGTCTTCCAGTATGGCATTGCAATATTCGAGTGCTTTTTCAAATTCACCCCGGCAGTAAAGGGTCCTGACAAGCCTAAGCCTGATGGGCATCGAAAGGGGGTCAAGCCGGTAGGCCAGCTGTATCTCCATGAGTGCTTCGTCTGTTCTGCCGGATATTAAATGGTACATGGCATAGAACATACGCAGTTCGGCTGAACCGGGATTTGCGGCCATCGCCCGGGTGATGATCTGGTAATATTTGCCCAGGTTCCAGCCGCTTTTCCAGAATTCCGACAGATTTTTGGCCGCCTGGATCTCCGCCAGTTCTGGATCCAGCTCCATGGCCCTGTTGACGGCTGCTTCCATCCTGGCATAGGCCACATCTTTATCCTCCATTTCAAATACACCCTGTACCAGGTAACACCGGCTCAAGGCCGCATGGGCAAGGGCATAATCAGGGGCCATCCGGATCAGTTCCCCAAAAATCTGGATGGCCTTTTGAACGCTCTGGTGTGTTCCCTGGTTCAGTTCATACTGGCCCTTCAGGTAAAGGTCATAGGCATCCAGGTTATCTGTTCTATAGGTTGACAGGCGGTCTTTATCCGGACCAATGTCAAATTTGTCTTTCAGCATTTGCACGATCCTGATAGAAAGTTCCTCCTGGATCATAAAGATATCCTGGATCTCACGTGTAAAGCTTTCCGAGAATTCATGGAATCCGTCCATGGCATTGACCAGCTGGGCGGTGATCCTGATGCGTGTATTGTCCTTTCTCACCGATCCCTCCAGGATGTGAGCCACACCGAGCATCTTCCCGATTTCCCTGATGTCAAGCTCCCGCCGGGCGACAGCAAAGGAAGAGGTCCGGGCCGTTACTTTCAATCCCTCTATTTTTACCAGGTTGTTGATGATCTCCTCACTCATACCCTCTCCCAGGTATTCCTGGTCGCGTCCCGGGCTGAGGTCCCTGAAAGGAAGCACGGCGATGCTGTTCTCCGGGGCAGAAGAGTCATCCCTGAATGCCTCCCGGCCGGGCAGCGTTGAATCCTGGGG
>LJUP01000041.1 GCA_001303955.1 Bacteroides sp. SM23_62
CAAATTCTATTTAAATCCAAGTACCGTTGACTGCCCCCGATGTTATGATAGCAATGCAGTATTTATATACATCAAAAACGATTCCAGCGCGCTTTATGTTGCCCTGGATGTGATTAAGGATACCTCCGATTCGGAACAGGATTGGACCATTTTGGGGATAGATGATAATGCAAACGGAAGGTACGAATCCAATTATTCTGAGGGAAGGTACGAAGTTCACAATGTTCCGGGAGCAGATAATGACACTTTAATATTCTGGCCCTTTCATTCAGAATCCTCCTATCCTTATGAGGTGAATGATATAGGCACCGGGGTTTTTGCTACCAGCGGAGAGTTCGGACAGAGGGAACAGAGCGGGCATCAACAGGTTGAGCTGGCTTTGTTTTTAGGCACTACCTACACCTATGAGCTGAATTCGACACCAGGAGATACCATTATGGCTTATCTGGGTTACACCGACTCGAAGGATACCTGTACTGTTTCATTTGAGTTATTAGGAAACATGGTTGGTTACTGGCCTTTCCAGGCGGTTTTTGACTTCTATCCTCCGTTGTTGGGGAAAATCTATCTTTCCGATGCACCCTCGGTTCCGGACAAACCGGTTTTAGTTTTTCCTCCTAACGGGACAGAGGGAGGGATCAATCAAAATTTCCTCTGGAAGCCTACTGCCAGAGCAACATCATATCAGCTCCAGATAGATTCGGATTCAGCCTTTTCTTTGCCTTTGATCAAGGATACCACAATCCAGACCAACGGTTGTTTTGTCTCCGGTCTTCCGGGAAACAAAATCTGGTGGAGGGTGAGAGGTATAAATGCATATGGTAATAGCCAATGGTCGGATTCGGCTGATTATACTGATGTGGAATTACCAGCAGACCAGAAAGATATGTTAAGTGGTTTCTCATTGTCTCAGAATTACCCCAATCCCTTTAACCCCACCACCACAATCCGCTACACCGTTTATGGTTCACAGTTCATAGTTCATAGTCCCCTCCCCACCGCCCTGATCGTATACAATATCTTGGGACAGAAGGTGAGGAGTTTGGTTGATGAGGTTAAATTGCCGGGTGAGTATAAAGTTATCTGGGATGGTAAGGATGACAAGGGCAATTCGGTTTCGTCCGGGATTTATTTTTACAAACTAAAATCCGGTGATTTTGTGCAGGTCAAAAAGATGCTTTTGTTGAGATAGATTAACTGGTTTATTTGTTAGTATAGGTTTTGTTTACATTTTGAAAATTGAATTTCAATTCTGAAGAGGGCTTTTGCCCTCTTTTTTTTCTTGACAGGGTGATGGTGTTTTTATAATTTAGCGGAAATGATTGTCCAACTTTTTCAGCAGGAGGAATTATGAGTTACAAAAAGTTTTTTCCCACAATAATTTTAATCTTTGTTTTCACCATTTCAGCTATGGGTGAAGGATTTTTGACCAAACCTCATTTGTGGAGCGAGGGAGACACTCTGGTTCACTCTGGATATTTAACCACCTATCCCCGAAATGGATTTTCCAGCGATTATGACGCAAGCAACGGAGATATCTACGTTGGCGTGGTTGGTTATTCCAGCGTTAATCCCGATACCTGCTATCTTTATCAGTCCACTGACAATGGAATCAATTGGGACTTATACTCTTGGTGGGCGGATTCCCCCAATGAAATATCCAATGCCCAGGTGGTGGTTGGAGAGGGCTCCAATCGCTATCTATTTTTAGCCGGACGAACGGATACTGACAACGGTGACATCATCGTCAACCGGAGACCACTTCCGAGTGGTAGCTGGACCAGCTATACAATCGGTGGAAGCCCCAGAGGGATTAAAAACTTTACGCTGACCCGGGAGCAGGGTTCAACATATTACCTGCATTTAGTCTATGACTCAGATTCTTCGAATGTGTTTTATATGCGCTCCACCAACTACGGGCTGAACTGGACTCCCTATGATACTTCGGACGGGGACATGCCCCATTTAGCAGTTGCTGGGGTGGATGGATTAGAGGATATCTTTCTGACCTGGAGATTGGATGGACCAGAGGGAGCCTTGTATACCTCAGACGATCATGGCAAGGTTAAAAAGAACAAGGATTTTGCCAATAACAAGTGGTATCTCACCCCCAATATGGCTACCTCAGACACTGCATTCTGCATCTATCAGCACGAGTACTCAGGAAGGATCTATGTGGGTACGGGTAATAGTGGTGATATCTACAGGTCAGAGGATGGTGGAGGAAGCTGGTCTTTGATGCCTGATCTGAGCGGGGCTGAATTTGTGTACGATATTGTTGGGCAAAATCATACAAGCAATATTGTTGCTGCCACAGGAGAACCGGCCCGGATCTTTCTCTGGTATATGGGAGTTTGGCAGGAGAAGCTTGAGCTCGGAGCTGAGGATGCTTTTCTGTGCCTTGCTTATGATCGAACCAGTGGGCATTTTTTTGCTGGAAGCACGCCCGGAGGAGAAGTTTACAAGAGCACCAACGGAGGGGACTACTGGTTTGAATGCGGCGAGATATCGGGTCTGGATAAGGTGCATACAATCTTGGTGACTGACAGCGGAACTGTTCTTGTGGCTGGCTATTATGACGATAGCCCTTATAAAACTCCAATGTTTCGTTCAACCAACGGCGGGTCATCCTGGAATATAGTGGGTGATTCCCTGTATCATTACAGGTGTCTTTTGCAGGCTCAGGATGGAACCATATATGCAGCAGGATACAGCAGTACTGCCCAGAAAAAGTTTATGAAAAGTACCAACGATGGAGTAAGCTGGACTTATCTTACCAATTCTCCCATTTACCCCCTTTTCATCTGTGAAGGTTACGATGGGACCCTTTATATTGGTAACAATCTCGAACCAACCTACAGAAGCACCAATGGCGGTAGCTCATGGGAGCAGTTTTCCGGCTCCACTGAGGCAACGGATATGATTCAATCCCACCCGTATGTTGCAGTGAAGAAGAGCACCAACCTGGGCACCTCCTGGGGAGCGACGCAGATCGTGTCTGAGTATCAGTATGATGTTTCCGATCCCAAAATAGCTGCTGGACAGGGGACATCAAGTTATAAAGTCTGGATAGTTTTCAGCCAGAAAGACTATGCTGATGAATGGGAACTTAGACACTGCCACAGCTCGGATCAGGGTGGAAGCTGGTCATCTCCTCCTGGGAACGTGGACGATAATCCCGGGGAAAAGCAACTTCCCGCTTTGAAAGGAAAAAGAGGAACCTCAGGACCCATCCATGTTGCTTATGTTAGTGATAAGGATGGCACTGAAAGAGTATACTGGGCGGATGTGATGCCCGGAGCACCTAGTTCCTGGGGCACTCCTATAAAGATCAGTACCTGGAGATCCTCCACCCTGCACTGCCCGGAGCTTACCTTTGTCTCTACTCCTTCAGGTCCAGGCATTTTCTATTGCCGACTATTTGGAATTCCAATCGCAAAAACTCGAGATCTGTTCTTCGACGCGGAGCATTTCACGGATGTTGAGGAAGGGGAGGAGGAACTCTCAAAGGCGAAAGGATTTTCGCTGTCACAGAACTATCCCAATCCATTCAACCCGGTAACAAGTATACAGTATACAGTACACAGTAAACAGAGCCACCCCATCCATACCACCCAGAAATCAGTTTATGGTTCACAGTTCAGGGTTCATAGTCCCATCCACACAACCCTGACCATATATAATGTCTTGGGGCAGAAGGTGAGGACGCTGGTGGATGAGGTTAAATTGCCCGGTGAGTATAAAGCTGTCTGGGATGGTAAGGATGAGAAAGGCAATCCGGTTTCATCTGGAGTTTACTTCTATGAACTCAAGGTAGACGATCTTTTAGAGGTTAAAAAGATGCTTTTGATAAAATAAAAGGGACAGAGCTTGTTGAACTTTGCGAAATTCCCTCGCCTATGGAGGGAGGAGTTCTGTCCTGATATAGGACAACCATAAAGGTTGTCCCTACTGTTCCTATAAAACTGGAGGGTTTAATGAGAGAAGCTAAAGTTCTTTTGGCAAGCATTTTTGTAATGATCCTTTCGTTTTTTCTCCTTCAACCAGTATTTGCAAATGATCTTGATTATGTTTCCAGCATCCTCTGGACCGGTGTTTTGGATGTGCAGGTTGTCGGAGATTATGCTTACTGTGCCTATATCAACGGTCTTTTGATTATGGACGTTTCCGATCCAGCTAATCCATCTTTTGTGAGCCAGGTTTATTTTCAGGGAAGAGGGCGAGGAATTTTTGTAAAGGATGGCTATGCTTATTTAGCTGATGATATTGGGGGATTAAGGATAATCGATGTAAACGATCCGGAAAATCCCGATTCGGTTAAAACTTACCAAACTCCGGGGCAGGCTTATGATGTTTTTGTCCTGGATAGCTTAGCTTATGTGGCTGAGTACTGGAACGGTCTGAGGATAATTAACATAAGCGATCCTGCTAATCCTACTTCAATCGGGAACTATGATACTCCCGGTGTTGCTTACGGAGTTTTTGCTAAGGAAAGTTTGGCATACGTGGCCGATTTTTCAGGTGGTTTAGAGATAATCGATGTGGGTGATCCAACCAATCCTGATTCTATCGGCAGTTATGAAACCCCGGGTGATGCTTATGGTATTTTTGTAAAAGACAGCTTGGCTTATGTGGCTGACCATGGAAGTGGCTTGCTGATACTCAATGTCAAAGATCCGACCTATCCGGATTCTGTTGGAAGCTATGATACCCCGGGTTATGCTGAGGGTGTTTTCGTTGAAGATACGTTAGCCTATGTCGCTGATTATAGCCAGGGATTGCAAATACTCAGTATTAGTGATCCTGCCAATCTATATTCGGTTGGCAGCTATTCTCTTTCGGGTCTCACCTATGGTGTTTTTGTTGAGGATACTTTAGTTTATGTGGCAAATTGGACAACAGGTGTGCATATAGTTGGGATAGATGACCCCTCCAATCCGAATTTAGTTGGTAGTTACGAAACCGACGGATATGCTTTCGATGTTTTTGTCAAGGATACTTTAGCTTGTGTGGCTCATTATAGTACAGGTCTGGAGATAGTCGGGATAAGCGATCCAGCCAATCCAAATTTGCTGGGCAATTACGATACTCCCAGTCTGTCAGAGAATGTTTTCGTTCTTGACAGCCTGGCCTATGTTGCAGATCTGTGGCACGGGCTGATGATAATCAATATAAATAACCCAGCCAGTCCTGATTCAATTGGCAGCTATTTACTCAACGCAGCAGCAGCCTATGATATTTTTATTATGGATAGTTTAGCTTATGTTGCCTATGGTGATAGTGGGCTGGTGATATTCAATGTGAGCGATCCGACCAATCCAGATAAACTTGGCGATTGCCCGACTCCGGGTTATGCTATGAGTCTCTATGTTCAGGACAGCTTGGTATTTGTGGCTGATGTAGACAGCGGTTTGCAGATAATCAACGTTAATGATCCAGCCAATCCGAATTTAGCTGGCAGTTACGTTACTCAGGATGATGCAAGGGATGTTTTTGTTAAAGATAGTTTAGCCTATATAGCAGCTTTGACTTCTGGTTTACTGATACTTGATTTCAAAGATCCAGCTAATCCCGATTCGGTTGGCTGCTTAAACACTCCAGGCTGGGCATACGGTGTTTTTGTGCAGGATAGCTTTGCCTATGTAGCTGATGAGGCTTGGGGTTTGCAGATAGTAAATGTCAGTGATCCAGCTAATCCGAGTTTGGTTGAGAGTTACAATACCCCAGGTTATTCCTGGGATGTTTTTGTAGATGGAAAATACGTTTATCTTGCAGATAAACACTCCTTGATGATCTTTGAGTTCTCCCCTGGTACGGGAGTGGAGGAGAATTCTGATGAGGAAATATTACCCACAGATTTCGTTTTATCACAGAACTACCCCAATCCATTCAACCCGCTAACAAGTATACAGTATACAGTAAACAGTAAACAGAGCCACCCAGTCCACACTACCCAAAAATCAGTTTATGGTTCACAGTTCATGGTTCATAGTCCCATCCACACAATCCTTGTAGTTTATAATATTCTTGGACAGAAGGTCAGAACCTTAGTAGATGAGGATAAGTTGCCCGGAGAGTATAAAGTTGTCTGGGATGGCAAGGATGACATAGGCAATCCGGTTTCATCTGGAATTTACTTCTATAAGTTCAAGGCAGGTGATTTTTCAGAAGTTAAAAAGATGCTTTTGATAAAGTAGGAACAGGGTTGTTGAGCTTTGCGAAATCCTCCCGTTTTATTTTTATATTTTAAAAACATCGGGCGACCCTTGTGGTTGCCCTTACAATTTTTCTCATATTAGAGTTAGGTTTATTATTTTTCGTTAATTTTGCTTGACAAACCAGAGCGCTGAAACTAACTTTTAAACATGAGATTAAAACTTTCCGCTTCGGAAAAGTGATTCTTAAAAAGAGGAGGATTTCATGCGAAAGGCTAAAGCCTTTTTTGCCTGGGGCTTAGTTTTAATGTTTTTGCTTTTTTTCTTTCAAACAATATTTGCCAACGACGTGACCTATGTTTCCAGCACCCTATGGACCGGGGCTATGGATGTTCAGGTAGTTGATGATTACGCTTACTGCTGCTTTGCGAATGGTCTGGTAACCCTGGATGTTTCTAATCCAGCTAATCCATCTTTTGCAAGCAGGTTTTTTCTTCAGGGAACAGGAGAGGCGATATTTGTGAAGGATGATTATGCTTATCTGGCTGATTTAAATGACGGCCTGGTGATATTCAGCCTGAGCAACCCAGCCAATCCAGATACCGTTGGGAATTACTATGCTTCAGGTGCTCATGATGTTTTTGTCCAGGATACCTTAGCTTATGTGGCTTATGACTATTATGGCTTGCGAATCGTCAACGTTAAGGATCCAAAAAGTCCGAGCCTAATAACCACTCACGATACTCCCGGTGCTGCTTATGGTGTTTTTGTCAAAGACAGCTTAGCCTATGTGGCTGATAGATACAGCGGTTTACAAATTATAAATATCAAGGATCCTGCTAATCCGGATTCGGTGGGGAGTTACGATACCCCGAGTTGGGCTAGGAAGGTTTTTGTCTACGACAGCTTAGCTTACGTGGCTGATGATGCGAGCGGTTTGCAGATATTTAATGTGAAGGACCCGACCGATCCGGAATCTTTGGGCAGTTATGATATTCCGGGAGAGGCTTATCATGTTTTCGTGGATGACAGCTTAGCTTATGTTGCCTCTGATTACAGGGGTTTGTGGATACTTAATGTTAAGGACCCCACTAACCCGGATTCAGTTGGTGCTTATTACACCGATGGGAATTCTCGCAGTATTTTTCTTGATGATAGTTTAGCCTATGTGGCGGATGACTGGACCGGTTTGCAGATTTTCAATGTGAATGATCCGGAAAATCCAACTTTATTTGGAAGCTTTGATACCCCTGGCAATTCCCGTGGTCTTTTTGCCATAGACGAATTGGTTTATGTGGCTGGGTATGCCAGAGGCTTGTATATAATCGGGGTGAGTGATCCGGCTAATCCGGATACAATTAGCTATTGCCCAACCATAGGTTATGCCTTTGACGTTTTCGTTCAGGATACTCTAGCCTACGTGGCTGATTATGGAGCTGGCTTGCAGATGATCAACGTAAGTGATTCAGCCAATCCGGTTTTGATTGGAACCTACTTAACTACAAGTTTTGTTTATGACGTTTTTGTCAAAGACAGCTTAGCCTATGTGGCTAATTACTACAACGGTCTGCAGATAATCAATGTTTCTGATCCAGCCAATCCGGAATCTTTGGGCAGTTACGATACACCGGGTCGGGCTTACGCTGTTTTTGTACAGGATACTTTAGCCTATGTTGCTGATTATGAAAATGGTCTGCAGATAATAAATGTTTCTGATCCTGCTAATACCGATTCGGTTGGAAGTCATGACACTCCGGGTTTGGCTGTAAATGTTTTTGTTAAAGACAGCTTGGCTTATGTAGCTGATAGATCTGGTGATTTACAGATAATCAATGTAAATGATCCGGCCAACCCGGATTCGATTGGTTATTACGACACTCCCAATCTGGCTTATGGTGTTTTTGTCCAGGACAGTTTTGCCTATGTGGCATGCCGGTATGGTGGGGTCCAGATTTTAAACGTCAGTGACCCAACCGATCCAATTTTCGCTGGCAGTTACAGCACCCCGGGTGAGGTTTATGATGTACATGCAGTAGGGGATTATGTGTACGTGGCAAATTATTATTCATTGATTATCCTGCATACCTCTTTAGGTACAGGGGTGGAGGAGACAGATGAGAATGAGTCTGTACCTGCAGATTTTGTTCTGCAACAAAATTATCCCAATCCGTTTAATCCGGTAACCAGTATACAGTATACAGTAAACAGTAAACAGAGCCACCCAGTCCGCACCACCCAGAAATCAGTTTATGGTTCACAGTTCACGGTTCATAGTCCCATCCACACAACCCTGACCATATATAATGTCCTGGGGCAGAAGGTCAGGACTTTAGTGGACGATGTGAAATTGCCTGGAGAACATAGAGTGGTTTGGGATGGAAGAGATGATAAGGGGAAGTTAGTTTCTTCCGGCATTTATTTTTATAAGCTTAGAATTGGGGATTATTCGAAAGTAAAGAAGATGCTTTTGATCAAATAGTCATCGATTGTCAGGGTGGGATGACAGGCGAATAAAAAGCGGAGAGGTTAACCTCTCCGCTTTTTCACTTGCTCGCTGGAAAAAGCCACCTAACATTGAAAGTTTCACTTGACAACATACATTTTTTAACTTCCTTGAACAATGAAAAGTCAAAAAGAGAGGTATTGTGTTTAACCATACTATCCGGAGGGTAAAGCAATGATTAAGAGACTGGTACTTTTAGTGGTCATGCTTTTGGTGAGCATACCGGTCTTTGCCCAGACTGTAGACACTGCCTGGGTGAGAAGATACAATGGCCCGGCAGATACCACTGATGAAGCTTATGCCGTAGCGGTAGATGGTTCTGGCAATGTCTATGTGACCGGAAAGAGTTGGGGCAGTGGGACAGACTACGACTATGCGACCATAAAGTATAAGCCTGATGGAGATACCGTTTGGGTGAGAAGATACAATGGACTGGCAGATAGCACTGATGAGGCTTATGCCGTAGCGGTAGATAGTTCTGGCAATGTATATGTCACCGGATATAGTGAAGGTACCGGGACAAACTATGATTATGCCACCATAAAGTATTATCCCAATGGAGACACCGCTTGGGTAAGAAGATATGATGGACCGCTAAACAACGTTGATGAAGCAATGGATATAGCTATAGATGATTCTAACAATGTCTATGTGACTGGATACAGCGTTGGCAGCGGGACGGGCTATGATTATGCCACCATAAAGTACAAGCCTAACGGGGATACTGCCTGGGCGAGAAGATATAACGGACCAGGAAACAGCGTTGATGCTGCACATGCTATAATAGTAGATGATTCCGGTAACGTCTATGTAACCGGTGAAAGTTTTGGTAGTGGGACAGACTATGACTATGCCACCATAAAGTATAAGCCTGATGGAGATACTGCCTGGGTTAGAAGATACAATGGACCTGATAACGTTGGTGATGTTGCTAGTGCTATAGTCTTAGACAGTTCTGGGAATGTGTATGTTACTGGATCTGGCTGTTGGAGTGAGTACCCTTGGGACTATGTCACAATAAAGTACTATTCAAATGGAGATACTGCCTGGGTGCGAGGATACAACGGATCCACTAACGGTAACGATCGAGCTTCGGATATAGCCGTAGATGATTCTGGTAACGTCTATGTGACCGGTTATAGTGATAGCACTGGCACATCTCAGGACTATCTCACCATAAAGTATGACTCCAGCGGGAATACGCTCTGGATGAAAAGATACAATTGCGCAAACGGGACAGACAAGCCTACTGCCATAGCTGTAGATAGTTCCAACAATATATATGTGACTGGGCACTGCGGGTGCGGTGGGATGACCGTTTTTGATTATGTCACTATCAAGTATTATGCCAACGGGGATACGGCCTGGCTGAGAAAATACCACGGACCAGTGGAAAAGGGATACGATTACGCTTATGCCTTAGCTTTAGACAGTGCCGGCAATGTATATGTAACTGGAGCGAGTCAGGACAGTGACACAATCTACGACTATTGCACCATAAAGTATGTTCAAACTGGCACCGGTGTCAAAGATGAGACCGAAAACGGGGGGAAACCTTCGGAGTTTGAGCTTTCGCAGAACTATCCCAATCCTTTTAATCCTTCAACCACCATCCCCTTCACCGTTCACGGAAAACGGGGAACGGAAAACGGTACATTCCGCACCACCCAGAAATCAGTTTATGGTTCCCAGTTTATGGTTCATAGTCCCAGCCACACAACCCTGACCATATATAATATCCTTGGGCAGAAGGTCAGAACCTTAGTAGATGAGTATAAGTTGTCCGGAGAGTATAAGGTAGTCTGGGATGGAAAGGATGATAAAGGGAAATCTGTTTCTTCCGGAATTTACTTTTACAAACTTAAGGTAGGTGATTTCTCGCAAGTTAAAAAGATGCTTTTGATAAAGTAGGGAAAGGGCTTATCCCTAACTGTCAAGCTAAAGCTTGACACTCCAAAAGTAATAGTTAGCGGGATTAATTATGAGCATAAGTATAGAAGACGTTGAATACCTGGCTGACTTAGCAAAGTTAAAGCTCTCAGAGAGGGAAAAAAGAAAGTTTCAGAAAGAGCTGGAAAAAATCATCAGATATATCGACCAGTTAAAGGAGGTTGATACGGAAAAAATTCCTCCTACTTCCCATGTTATACCTATGGAGAACGTTTTAAGAGAGGATAAGATATTAACATCTTTGTCTCAGGATGAAGCGTTAGCCAATGCTCCTGAAAAAGAGGATGGATATTTTAAAGTTCCAAAAGTAATTTAAAAAAACTTTTTAAAATTAATTTCAAGTCTCTTAATTACTTAACGTATGAAGATGGTGGCAAAAATAAAGCCATCATATTTTTTTGTTGACAAATGTGTTTTTGTTGTTAAGATTGATTTAAATTATGTTAAAACAAAAAATTTTAGGAGTGATTCCAGCCAGGTATAATTCCTCTCGCCTGCCGGGGAAGCCCCTTTTTCTCATAAACCGGAAGCCTCTGATTCAGAAGGTATTCGAGAATGCAAAAAGATCCGAATCCTTGGACAGGATTCTGGTGGCAACAGACGACAGAAGAATTTTAGATACAGTTGAGAAATTCGGAGGGGAGGCTGTTCTAACTTCAAAGAACAACAGGACCGGAACCGACAGAGTCTTTGAGGCTTCCAAAAATCTGAAATATGATATAATCCTGAATATCCAGTGTGATGAGGCATCTTTTAACCCCAGGATGATCGATGATTTGATTTCCCAGATGAGAAAGAATAAAAGAATTTTAATGGGAACTTTAGCCAGAAAAATCAAGGATGAAAAGAGCTTGAAAAATCCGGATGTGGTTAAGGTGGTTCTGGACAAGGATGGCAATGCCTTATATTTTTCCCGCTATCCTATCCCTTTCCTCCGTCCAGATGGTTTTAAACCCAAAAGAAATCTCTTCTACGAGCATATAGGAATATATGCCTTCAGAAAAAACTTTTTGAAAAAATTCTCAGATCTCCCTCAAACCCCCTTAGAGAAATCCGAACGCTTAGAACAGCTCAGAGCCCTGGAGAGCGGATATAAGATAAAGGTTTTCCTGACTGAGCATAACTCAAAAGCTTTGAATTCCTATCAGGATCTGAAGAGATTAAACCGAAAGGGGGTGTGAAATTGGGTTCGGGAAAACAGGTGAAGTACATATTCGTTACCGGGGGCGTGGTTTCATCCCTGGGAAAGGGTATCGCTTCGGCCTCCATCGGATTGATTCTGAAAAAGAGGGGATTAAGCGTTAACCTGCAGAAATTCGATCCCTATATCAATGTGGATCCCGGAACGATGAATCCCTTTCAGCACGGCGAAGTTTTCGTTCTGGATGATGGTGCTGAGACCGACCTGGATCTGGGTCATTACGAGAGGTTTTTGGACGAAAGCCTAAGCCGGGACAACAATCTCACCAGCGGTCAGATCTACGATGCGGTTATCTCCAAGGAGAGAAGAGGTGACTATCTGGGCGGCACGGTTCAGGTCATCCCCCATATCACCAACGAGATCAAAGACAGGATAAAGAAGGTCAGCAGAAGAAACGGGGATGTGGATGTGGTGATAACCGAGATCGGGGGTACAGTTGGGGATATCGAGGGATTGCCTTTTCTGGAGTCGATAAGGCAGATGGGATTGGAGTGTGGCCCTCAGAATACCCTTTATATCCACCTGACATTGGTCCCCTATATAGAATCAGCGGGGGAGGTTAAAACCAAGCCAACCCAGCACAGCGTGAAGGAGTTAAGGGAGATTGGAATCCAGCCCAATATTATACTGTGCCGAACTGCCCTTCCCCTGACTAATGCGATAAAGGAAAAAATCGGTCTTTTCTGTAACGTCTCTCCTGAGGCTGTTATCCAGGCAATAGATGTGGAGTCCATATATGAGGTCCCCCTGCTTTTCCATCAAGAGGGTTTGGATGAGCTTATTGTGAAACACCTGTTTCTGGAATGCCAAAAACCCGCTCTGTCCTCCTGGGAGAGGATAGTAGCAAAGATAAAAAATCCAAAACATCAGGTGAAGATTGGGATCGTTGGTAAATACACTCATCTAAAGGATGCCTATAAAAGCATAATCGAGGCTTTTACCCATGCTGGCGTTGAGAACGATTCCAGGGTGGAATTGAAATGGATAGATTCCGAGGAGATTTCAGATAAAACCGCAGGAAAACATTTAGGGGAGGTGAATGGGATTTTGGTTCCGGGTGGCTTTGGCGAAAGGGGAATCGAGGGGAAAATCGAGGCTATAAGGTATGTCCGTGAAAATAAAATACCCTTTTTAGGTATATGTTTGGGGATGCAGTGCGCGGTAATAGAATTCTCAAGAAACGTATGTGAATTAAAGGGTGCTAATTCTTCGGAGTTTGATAAAAAAACTCAAAATCCGGTTATAGATCTTCTTCCAGAGCAAAAAGAGGTTACTGATCTGGGCGGTACCATGAGATTGGGAGCTTACACCTGCGTGTTGGAAAAAGGAAGTTTGGCTTTTAAAGCCTATGGAAAGCAAAAGATATCCGAACGCCACCGTCATCGTTATGAGTTTAATAACCAGTATCGGGATATCTTGACCAGAGGTGGTCTGAGATTATCCGGTCTTTTTCCTGACAAGGATCTGGTGGAGATAGTCGAGCTTTCCGATCACCCGTTTTTTGTGGGGGTGCAGTTTCATCCCGAGTTAAAATCCCGCCCCACCGGAGCCCATCCGCTTTTCAGGGAGCTGGTCAGAGCCTCTTTAGACTATCGGACATCGAGAGAAAAAAAAACTCTTCTGGAAAATGAAGAGATGACCAAAGTATGAAAATCTGCTTCTCAGTATAAGGATTTAGTAAAACACCTACAGGGATTTTTTGAAATAGCAATTTTAGAAAACAGATAAAATGGCCGGGTCAGTTAAAGTTGGTAATTTAGAAATCGGGGGAGGAAACCCTTTGGTTCTTTTTGCCGGTCCCTGTGTTCTGGAATCGGAGAGAATAGCCTTCCAGACTGCTGAGAGGGTAAAAGAACTTGCCCAAAAACACAACATCCCTTACATCTTCAAATCATCATATCTTAAAGCCAATCGACTGAGCATAAATTCATTTGTGGGTCCAGGTTTGGATAAGGGTTTGAAAATCCTCAGAAAATTGAAAAAGGAGCTTGATTTGACGATCCTTACCGACGTTCATAATCCGATCGAGGCAGAACCGGTTTCCCAGGTAGCAGACCTTCTGCAGATTCCTGCATTTCTGTGCAGACAGACTGATCTGGTCTTGTCCTGTGCCCGGACCAAGAAGCCTTTGAATATCAAAAAGGGCCAGTTCATGGCTCCCGAGGATATGAAAAAGATTGCGGAGAAGGCAGAATCAGTGGGGAATAAAAATATACTTTTAACTGAAAGGGGAACCAGCTTTGGCTACCACAATTTGGTTGTGGATATGAGGTCTTTGGTCATAATGAGGGATTTAGGATATCCGGTGATATTCGACGCCACCCACAGCTTACAGCTTCCCGGAGGCGAGAGTGAAAGTTCGGGAGGGCAGCCTCAGTTTATAATTCCTCTGGCCAAAGCTGCTGTTGCCTGCGGATGCGATGGACTTTTCGTCGAGACCCATCCGGAGATCAGCTCGGCTCTGTCCGACAAAAAAAGTATGCTCCCCTTGGAGGAAATGGAGGGGTTTTTAGTTCAGATAAAAAAGATAGAAAAAGCTCAGTAAAAAAATTGAAAAGGATAAGCCAGAAACTAAAAGGTAAATTCAAAAAGATAAAACTTTTGATTTTGGATGTGGATGGGGTTTTGACTGATAACTGCCTGTATATTAATGATAAAGGTGTCGAGGCAAAAAAGTTTAATGTCTCGGATGGGATGGGGATTTATCTTTTAATGAAATCGGAGATCGGGATTGCGTTGATATCCGGCAGGGATTCTAAGGCTACCCGGATAAGGGCAAATGAGCTGGGGATAAAAAATGCATTTTGGGGGATAGGAAAGAAAACAGTTGCTTATAAAAAAATAAAAGGTAAATTAAAGGTCAAGGACTCTGAGATTTGTTATGTTGGAGATGACCTTCTGGACCTTCCGGTTATGAAAAAGGTTGGCTTACCAGTGGCGGTTTCGGATTCCAATCACCTGGTTAAGAAGTTAGCCAGATATACGACTTCTTCCAGAGGTGGAGATGGAGCTGTCAGGGAGGTGATTGATTTGATTTTAGAGAGCAAAAACATTAATCCGGGGGAGCTTTTATGATAGTGAAAAAAGCAAAAGAGGTTATAAGAAGGGAAGCGGAAGCTCTCCGAGATCTGGAGAAGAAAGTAGACTTAAGGTTCGTAAAAGCAGTGGAGCTAATCTTAAAATGCAGGGGGAGGGTTATCGTTACCGGTATCGGGAAATCGGGGATAATAGGTAAAAAGATTGCAGCCACTTTAGCGTCAACCGGCACGCCGGCGATGTTTCTGCATCCTACCGAGGGCGTTCATGGTGATCTGGGGATGGTGAGAAGGGATGATGTGATCTTAGCCATAACCAAATCCGGGGAAACCGACGAGCTTTACCAGCTTTTCCCCATATTCAAGAGGTTGGGGGTTCCCATAATCACCTTTACCGGTAACCCTTCGTCCCCGGTGGCTGAGAAATCCGATGTTACCATAGACGTGTCGGTGAACGGAGAAGCCTGTTCCAATAATCTGGTTCCTACTTCCAGCACCACCGCAGCTTTGGTTATGGGCGATGCTTTAGCTTTAGCCCTTCTGGATGAGAGACATTTCTCCCCGGAGGATTTTGCCCTTCTCCATCCCGGGGGAAATCTGGGTAGAAAGCTTCTTTTAAAGGTGTCTGATATCATGCATACCGGCGATTCCATTCCGATCGTATCCCAGGAAGCTAATATGAAGGATACTATCCTGGAGATGACCTCAAAAAGATTTGGAGCTACCACGGTGGTGAATGATGGGAAAAAATTGGTAGGAATTTTCACCGATGGAGATCTCAGAAGACTGGTGGAGAGGACCGATGATATCTTCAGTTTAAAGGCTAAAGAGGTGATGACCTCCGAGCCCAAGACCATCGATGGCGAGGAGCTGGCGGCAAAGGCCTTGAACATAATGGAATATTACAACATTACCTGTCTTATAATACTCGATCCTCAAAGAAAGCCGGTGGGGATCGTTCATCTTCACGATCTTCTGAAGGCGGGGGTGGTCTAATAATAAAGAAGCTGAAGCACTGGCTTTTGTTTCTGTTTGTTAAATCCCTTTTGATTCTATTCAATCTCTTAGATAGAAAATCTTCTATATTTTTAGGTCAACTTTTAGGAAGGTTTGCTTACTCTCTTCTTAAAGAAGACAGGAAAACCACGGTGAAAAATCTCAGTTTTGCTTTGGGTAAGGAATTTGACCAAAAAAGGATAAAAAAAATCTCACTTGAGGTTTTCGAGAACATCGGGAAAAACGCAGCCGACGTATTCAGGTTAAAAAGATATAATTGGGAGAAGATGAAAAGGATGGTAAAGAGCAAGGGTTTGGAATATTTCGACCATGCCTATAAAAAAGGAAATGGACTGATCGGGCTCACCGGTCATATAGGAAACTTCGAGCTTTTAGCCGCTTACCTTTCACTCAAGGGTTATAAGATATCCGTGGTTGGAAGAGAGGTTTACGATCCAAAATTAGATAAGCTTTTGGTTGAGAGCCGGGAGAGGATGGGTTTGGAGTACATAAGCTCCACCGACGACGTTCGCAGGATAATTTCTTCTCTTCATCAGGGCAAGGCGGTGGGAATTTTAGCTGATCAGGACTCCAGAAGGGTTAAAGGAGTTTTTGTAGATTTTTTTGGCAGAAAAGCTAAAACACCGATTGGACCTGCTCTTATTCATTTGAAATACGGCTCACCGTTAATTCCCATAGCTATTTTGAGAAGCGGGAAGTATAACTACAGGATAATCGTTAAAAAGCCTATAGCTTTTGAACCCACCGGAGAAAGGGAGAAGGACCTGGTTAAGATTACCCAGCTTTATACCAGGGAACTGGAGGTGATAATAAGAGAAAACCCGTCCCAGTGGGTCTGGATGCACAAAAGATGGAAATCCAGACCGGATTGATCGAAAAACATGGATTAGAGACTGTATGAAATCGTATACTTTAGTGGATCATTGGAGCTTGAATATGATGAAAACTCTGGATTTTTTGAGATTTTTTATTATAGTAATATTAGGAACGGTTACCTTTTCAGGTTGCAGTGAAAAAAAAACAAAGATGAGTAGCTCAGCAGAAGAAATGCCGGATCAGGTTATCGAGAACACTACTATGGTTTTCACAATCGACGGGGAGAAATCCACGGTGATAAAGGCGGAATCTGTTTTCAAGTGGCTGGATAAGGATCTTCTCAAGGCAAAGGTTTTGGAGGTGGATTTTTACGACAGCCTGGGAGAGCACGCCTCTCATCTTGTAGCTGACAGCGGATGGGTATGGGAGAAAAGGCAATATCTGGAGGTTATGGGAGATGTTCTGGTAGCAACTGATGAGGGTATGAAGCTGGAGACCCAGAGTCTAAAATGGGATCCCAACATAAGCAAAATAAAAACCGATGATTTTGTGAAAATAACCAAGGGAAAAGATATCATCACCGGATACGGACTTGAGGCTGAGCAGGATCTGAAGAATTTTAAAATCAAGAGATTGGTAAAGGGGAAAATTCAGAAAAAAGAAGATGAGGAAATAGAATAAATGTCAATCTTGAGAACGGAGAATTTAGTAAAAATATATAAAAGAAGGAAGGTGGTAAGCGAGGTTTCGATAGAGGTAAATCAGGGAGAGATAGTTGGGCTTTTGGGTCCTAACGGAGCTGGAAAGACCACCACCTTCTATATGATAATCGGCTTTATCAAGCCTAATTTCGGGAAAGTCCTTTTGGATGATCAGGATATAACATCCTTGCCCATGTACAGAAGAGCTCAGAGAGGGATCGGATATCTTTCTCAGGAACCGTCGATTTTCAGAAGGCTCACCGTGGAGCAGAACATAAGTGCTATATTGGAGATGCAGAAGTTCTCGAAATCCGAAAGGGAGGAGAGGTTAAAAGATTTTTTGGATGAGCTGGACATTGCCCATCTATCCAAAAGCCGAGCTTATACCCTTTCAGGAGGGGAAAGGAGAAGGGTGGAGATAACCAGAGCTTTAGTAACCCAGCCCAAGTTTTTGCTTTTGGACGAGCCTTTCTCGGGTATCGATCCCATTGCGGTGGAGGATATTCAAAGGATAATATATCGGCTCAAGCAAAAGGGCTTGGGTCTTTTGATTACCGATCATAACGTAAGGGAGACCCTCTCCATTACCGATAGAGCCTATCTTCTGTGTGATGGAGAGGTGTTGAAATCGGGTTCAGCACAGTATTTAGCTTCTGATCCCGAGGCTAAAAAGATTTATTTAGGGGAAAAATTCAGGTTGGATTGAATTTTTCCGATAAAGATAAAAAAGAGAAGGCATATGAAATTAGGGTTACAGGTCAAACTTAAACAGACTTTAGCTCCACAACTGATTCAATCTCTGAGGATGCTTCAGATGCCCCTTCTGAGGCTGGAACAGACCTTACGCCAGGAACTGGTGACCAATCCCCTCCTGGAGGAGGTGGAGCCTTCCCTGGGAACGGATGAAGAAGAAAAGGCTTTCTCCGAGGAGGAGGCTCAAATTGATCCTCGACTTTCCAAGATCGACTGGGAGGATTACCTTGGTGATGATGTCGGATATAAGTTCAGAGTTGAAAAGGAAAGGGGAGAGGATAAAACCGAACCTTTTTTCGTCTTTGAGAAGACCTTATACGATCATCTTTTAGAGCAGCTCAACTATCAAAAACTCTCCCAGGAGGAATTCGATATAGGAGAGTACATCATAGGAAACATCGATGAAAATGGCTATCTTTCCTGCTCGATCGAGGAGATAATCAACACCCTGAAATCCAATCCCAAAACCACCAAAAAAATATTATCCTTAATCCAGAGCTTCGATCCCCCGGGGGTGGGGGCCAGGGATTTAAAGGAATCCCTTTTATTCCAGCTTACAGAAAAAGATCTCAGGGATACTTTGGCTTACAAAATAGTAAAAAATTATCTGAGCGAGCTGGATAAAAAAAGCATTTCCCAGCTGGCGAAGATCATGGGAGTTGAGTTCACCCAGGTACAGAAGGCAATGGAAGTGATCCGCAGCCTCTCTCCCAAGCCAGCTTACGGAAGATTTACTCCGGGAGCCCTACCAGTTATTCCGGATCTTGTGGTGGAGAAAGTGGGGGATGACTTTGTGGTTTATCACAATGATAAAAACGTTCCCCGTTTGACCATAAATCCCGCTTACCGGAAGCTGGTCAAAAAAGATTCCAAATCCACCCCGGAGACCAAGGAATACATAAAGAAGAAATTGGAACAGGCACGCTGGTTTCTGAACGCTTTGAATCAGAGGCGTACCACCATGATAAAGGTGATGGAAGCCATAGTTGAAGAACAGAGGAATTTCTTTGAGAAGGGTCCCAAGGAACTTAAACCTCTTATCATGGATGATATTGCCGCCAAGGTGGAAATGAACGTTGCCACCATTTCCAGGGTAGCTAACGATAAATATGTGCAGACCCCCCAGGGCATATTTGAGATTAAGTACTTTTTCAATAAGGGAGTTCAAAAGCAAAACGGAGAGGAGCTTTCAAAGCGTAACGTCAAGAGCCTGATAGAGAAGTTCGTCAAAGAGGAGAACCCGCTTTCTCCCCTGTCCGATCAGCAGGTGTGCGATATGCTAATAAAAGAGGGAATAAATATAGCCAGACGTACAGTAACCAAGTACAGGGAGGAGCTTAGGATTTTGCCCGCCAGGTTCAGGAAGAGAGTAAAAGAAGAATGTGAAACCGAAAATTTAAGTAGAAATTCTTAGATGGGGACAAGAAGGTATCCAACGTACTTTTATTTTAACCTCCAGAAGAAATTTTTTTTAAAACCTTCTTAACGAAAGGAGTTTTTTATGCAGATAAGAACAACTGCCAGGCACTTCGACCTCACTGAGGATCTAAAAAATCATGCCCAGAAGGAGATCCGAAAACTGGAGAGATATTTCGACCACATTATAGATTGCCATCTGATATTGGATTCGGAGAAAAACAGGATAACCGCTGAGTTGACCGCCAAGGTATACGGGACGGTATTAAGTAGCAAACATCGTTCCTACGATATCTATTCCTCGATTGAGAAGGTTATCGGGAAGATGGGAGCCCAGCTTAAAAAATATAAATCGAAGTTGAAGGATAAAAAAGCAAAGGAAGCTCTGGCATTCAGAGATCAAACCACAACGGAGGAAGCTCCCGAAGAAGAAGGTGAGTAACTTATAAGGAGGATGATCGAGTTGGGGAATATCATGGTAGAGGAGATGTATAAGCAAAGGAAGGATTTTTTCGAGCTATCCCTTTTGACCAATGAGGATGGGCTTAAAAAAAAGATCACCGATGAGCAGATTCATCGTCCCGGCCTTGCTCTGGCAGGCTTCACCGATAGGTTCGCTTACCAGAGAATGCAGATTCTGGGTGAGACGGAGTTGACCTATCTTAAAAGCCTGGATTCGGAGAAAAGGAAAGAGCTGATCGAAAAGATGTTGGGATTCGATCTACCCTGCATAATCGTTGCCAAGAACATCACGCCACCTCGGGAGTTGCTTGATCTCGCCAACCGGAAAAAGATCGCCATCTTTCAATCCAGGCTTTCCACCGCTGAGCTGACCAACAGGCTCTCCACCTATCTGTCCAACGTGTTCGCCCCCTCCATCACCTTACACGGAACCCTGGTGGACGTATACGGGGTGGGGCTTTTGTATACCGGAAAATCGGGCATCGGAAAATCGGAGTGCGCATTGGATCTGGTGGAAAGAGGACACCGCCTGGTGGCTGACGATATAATAAAGGTGATAAAGAAAGCTCCTGAGGTTATCGTGGGAACCGGCTCCGAATTTCTGGGGCATCATATGGAGGTCAGGGGGATCGGGATCATAGATATGGAGAAGCTCTTCGGAATAAGAGCCATAAGGCTCCAGAAAAGAATCGAGGTGGAGGTGAGACTGGTGTGGTGGGAGGATGAGGCAGAATATGATAGGCTGGGTGTGGAGGACAAGATCACCACCATATTGGGAGTGGAGATTCCCATGATCATCCTTCCCGTTTCCCCGGGCAAGAATATCACGGTGATATCAGAGGTGATCGCCATGAACCACATGCTCAAAGTATACGGAGAACATCCGGCCCGAGCTTTCGCTCGAAAGCTGGATGAGGAGATTTATAGAAAAACCTCGATCCGGGATTATCTGGAAAGCGACGTGGAATAGAAGTCATGAGAAATAGAAAGGTTGAACTGCAGGTTGGGTTGGTGGTGGTGCTGGCTGTGGTTATTTTGGTATGGGGGATCATCTGGCTTAAGGATTACAGGTTCAGACAACAAAGATATACCTACAGCGTTCTTTTCCCCAATGTGGGTGCCCTGGAGGTTGGGGACCCGGTTGCGGTCTTGGGAGTGGCCAAAGGAGAGGTGGAGAAGATATCTCTCCATCAGGGGGAGGTTTTAGTCAGGTTCAATCTAACCTCGGACGTGGTATTAAAGGAGGATGCTGCCTTTACCGTGAAGAACATCGGTCTGATGGGAGAAAGATACATTGAGGTCGATCCCGGCCGCAGCCAGAAACGCTTGGATTTATCCCAACCCCAAAAGGGTATCTTCGACAGCGGGATTCCCGAGGTTATGGGGATGATGGGGGAGATGATCACCGAGATCAGAACTTTGACTTCCCATCTTCAGGGAACCTTCGGAACAGCCTGGACCGAGGAAGCGATTAAAGAATCGATTGAAAACATGAAGAGGCTTTCTGAAGATTTGTCCTCGCTTCTTTCACAGAACAAAAAAAAGATAAACAAAACCGTGGATAATCTTCATTACGCCTCATCCGAGCTGAAACAGATGGTTGATGAGAACAAAGAACAACTCAACTCCACCGTGGATAATTTCGCCAGCGCATCCCAGAGGTTTGAAAACATCACCTCGGTTCTTGATTCACTATCCTTATCTTTGAGGGTCCTCACTCAGAGAATCGAGAAAGGCGAGGGGACCTTAGGTCAGCTGATAAACGATAAAGCTCTTTATCAGGATCTTCAGAATACCATCAAATCCGTCGATGAGTTAATTAAGGATATAAAAGCTAATCCCAAAAGATACTTTAAGTTCGAGCTGTTTTGAAAAAAATTAATTTCGCCTTCGGAATCCATAATCATCAGCCCATCGGAAACTTCGATCACGTTTTCGAGGATTCCTTCCACAAAGGCTATCTCCCTTTTTTGAAAATAATCGAGAAATACCCTGATTTTAAGGTTTCTCTGCATTACTCCGGGGTGCTGTTGGAGTGGATCAAGAAAAATCATCACCAAGCTCTGGATTTAATTAAGGATCTGGTGAAAAGGGGGCAGGTTAAGCTTTTGACCGGCTCTTATTATGAATCGATCTTACAGGTTTTTCCTGATTGGGACAAGATCGGTCAGATCGAAAAGCTCACCCGGCTAATTCAAAACCAGTTCGAGATCGATCCTTCGGGGATGTGGCTGGCTGAAAGGGTTTGGGAGCCTCATCTTCCGAGAATTTTATCTTCAGCAAATGTGAAGTTCGTGATCCTGGACGATACCCATTTTAAATATTCGGGACTTTCCGAAAAAGCTCTTTTAGGATATTATGTGACCGAGGAGCAGGGTTATAAATTGAACCTTTTCCCCATAAGCAAAACCTTGAGGTACACCATCCCCTTTAAGGAGCCGGAGGAGACCATAGAGTATTTTAGAAGCATAGCTACCGAGGAAGGTGATAAGCTTATCGTCTATGCTGACGATGGTGAGAAATTCGGGATATGGCCCAAAACCTATGACCACTGCTATGGTGACAGGTGGCTGGAAAGGTTTCTGGAGGTGATAAAGAAAAACTCAGACTGGATCTCTATGCTTCATTTCTCTGAGGTTCTGAAAAAACTTTCCCCTTTGGGAAGGGTTTATCTCCCCACATCATCCTATGCTGAGATGTCACAGTGGACTTTGCTTCCCTCTGCATTCAGAGAATATGAGAACCTTGAGAATAAATTAAAGAAAGAAAAGCTGTATGACAGGTTCGGAATCTTCGTTCGGGGAGGTTTCTGGAGAAATTTCTTGGCAAAATATCCGGAATCAAATCATCTGCAAAAGAGGGTTTTGGATTTGAGCTATAAAATCAGGGATTTGGAAGCCTCAAAGAAAGTGGATAAAGATAAGCTTTGCCAGGCAAAGGAGTATCTGTGGAAAGCCCAGTGCAACGATCCGTACTGGCATGGTGTTTTCGGTGGATTATATCTTTCCAATTTGAGGAATGCGGTTTGGAAGAATTTCATAGAAGCGGATAAGCTGGTGGGAGAAATCTCTGAAAAGAAAAAAAATTGGATCAAGCAGAGGGTATTTGATCTGGATAAGGATGGAAAGGATGAGATCTTAGTCGAGACACCCTTTATGGGTCTTTGTTTTCTGCCTCATTCAGGAGGCTCTCTGGTGGAGATTGATTTCAAGGCTAAGTCTTTTAACTTTTTGAATATATTGTCAAGAAGAGAAGAAGGATATCATAAGAAGATCAGAGATTTGAGTAAGAGAGCTGAGGAGAAACCTGTTGAAAAAGAGAATAACGATGTTGCCAGCATTCACGATCTTTTGTTTAGCAAGGAAAAGGATCTGGATAAATATCTAGCCTATGACTGGTACCGAAGGGGTTCTTTTTTAGACCATTTTTTAGGTGAGGGGACCACTCTTTCCGATTTCTCAAGCTGTCAGTATCCGGAACAGGGTGATTTCGTTAACCAGGACTACCAGCATAAAATCGAGATAAAAAAAGACACTTTGTATTTAACTTTTTTAAGGGATGGATGGGTATGGGCTGGTGATAAGAGGGTTCCGATTCATCTTTCCAAAGAGTTAAAAATAAAGTCAAAGAGTGCGGATATAGAGATTTCTTATAATATAAAAAATAATTTCACTGAGCCAGTTTCCCTTTGGTTCGGCGTTGAGTTCAATTTCGGGATGCTCTCCAGGGATTCGGGTAAGTTTTTTTATATTAAAGAAAATAAATTAGCAGACAATGGTTTAGCAGCTACGTCTTCTGAAGATGAGGTCTCTGATTTTGGGATAAAAGACAATGATTTGGGATTGGATATAAATCTAAAAACGGAGAAACCTGCTACCTTATGGAGATTTCCGATCTTAACTGTGTCTTTATCCGAATCGGGCTTTGAGAAGAATTATCAGAGCACGGTTTTGTTCCCTAATTGGAAGCTAAATCTTAAACCACAGGAGATTTGGGGGACAAAGATTGTTCAGGGGATTGAGGAGTTGAAAAAGGATTGATTCCCAACTGTGTTGGTTCGGGAATTGTAATTCCCGAACGTTAAGAAGAGTTTGTGACGCAACTGTTTAAATTTGATTCCAAACAGATGAAACGGATGGTCAGCGGATTTAACGGATTAAACGGATAGGGTCAACGGATTTAGCGGATTAAACGGATGATAAT
>LJUP01000289.1 GCA_001303955.1 Bacteroides sp. SM23_62
TTCAGTAATCTGATCCCATGACTTATCGGCGGATCCGTCTGTATGTTCGATTACCTTAATTAAATCGCCACTTTCAGTGTATATTTTCAACGTACAGACCTGCGGTAAGCCGAAAAATTTAATTTCATTCTGGTTCGAGAAATTTAATGTTCCAGCATCAACACGATAAGGATTCGGAACGATGCGTACCTTATCTAAGGTTGCAAGTTCTCCGCTTAAAAATGATGAGGCTCCATAAAGCGATCTATTGTCATATTTACTACTCTCCGCACCACCTGCCATACATGTTACGAAGTAGTGATAAGATTGACCGCGGACAGTTGTTGTGTCCTGATAAGAATTCGTATTCGGATCTGTTGTTGACCAAATCAATTCATAATTCTTAAATACTATATCATCCGGATGGTCAACCTGTACATGACCCTCTTTGCGATAAATTCTCCATTCACTAAAATTATCCGGAAGAAGATTATCATCTGAATAGCCCCAAATGAGTTGAATATATCCTGGGCCTGATGTTGTGGTCAAATCTGGTGAAGGAGGAGCAGGCGGGATGCCAAAGGTTCCTGTATTCAGGAAGTTGATCCAAGCGCCGTATCCCTTGTCCAGGTTATGAAAAAGAGAATCGTAACCAACTGATACAGCCTGATTTTTCTGCTCATCTGTTACTTCATCATTCCACCATCTCTTACCCAGTTCAACTGCTTCCACTGGATTCATAGAACCAACTCCGATCGCCCAGACCCAGCGGACACTATCGCCATAGGCAATCTCAATTGGACCATGGTTTTGTAACATAGTCCTGCCTAAAACATTACTGTGATCTACAGCAGGATCAATAGTCCATGGATTTTCCCCTGCATATAGCGGTTCATTTGGATTTGACGCATCATAACGCAGAGGTGGAACCGGATTGGTGTAAAACGGGTAGCCATCATCAATATAAGGTTCCCCATGAGGCCATAATGGACCCGACCAGAGTTCTGTAACAATGTCATTACTTCCGGAAAAGAAAGGTTGTGTTGGATCATCCTGCCTGTTATTATTCAGGTCTGTTAAATGATAGGTACAGAATCCTATATAACAGGGAGAAAGTAATTTTCCTGCATCAGGGTGATCTGCTACCGGATACGGATCTCCAAAATCATTATCTTTGCCAGCCGTAATCAGGGCTGTAGGATCCCATGAGGTTGGTGCATCAGCATCAACGCCATATTGAATCAGCAAAGAGTCACGAGGTGTTGAACCCGGGGAAACAATTTCTGATTCTCGAATCATGTAACTGACCCAGGTATCATAACCATAAGCAGTACCATTAGAATAACTGTAAGGATATAAACCATCTCCACCATAAGCACGACGGCTGGATTCGGGAGTTAAAGATTTTGTGAACCAGATTCTAATCGTCTGGGGAGGACCGTCGGGACCTTCCTGTGTAATATCCCAATCCAGATTGTTAATGATCGTATAATCGAAAATGATTATATCATCATAATCAGGATGCGCAAAGGCATAAGCCTTGATCTTATGTTGGGCACCACCCCACACAGCTGTCCCGGTTTGATTAACCCAGTATAACATTTGGTCACAAGGAAGATTTGGATCCACTTCACCCAAATACGGCCTCAGGGGAATACCATCGACAACCACCTTTGGAGGAGGATATTTACGATATTCAACCATCTCTTTAACAGTATAGGAATATCCTGTATATTCTGTTGTCCAAATTCCTCCTGAGCGGGGATAGAAATCCGTTTCACCGGTTGTCCTATTGGTATAATATTCAAGTTCATCACGTGCTCCTCGATATTCGGTACCTACAAGCTGCTCCCTGTGGTACCAACCACCTGGATAAGTCGCAGTCCAGTCAGTCTCTCGCCAGGGGACATGATCAAATTTTTGATTGATCGTCATATGGAGTGTTCCAACATTGATCGTTTTTTGCTGTGCTAATGCAGAAACAAGGAGAATACCTAGCAAAAGGCTGAAAATTATTAGATAATTCATAGATTTTAAAATTCTCATTTTACCTCCAAATCCTTTGAGTTTACAGTTCGAATCGGATACCAAAGAAAATCTGGCGGGGATTTAAAAATTGTATCCAATTCATCCACCCCAGTTGTATATAATCTTTTTTCCATGTACCCCATTTATCATCGCCTTTTTGATCTCCTTCTTCCCACGGCAAGCGAAGGGCTTCTCTGTACGCGAGCGCTTCTGCCTGATTAAAATGATTTGTGTTAAGAAATTTTTGGTTCCACAAATTTTTAATATCGAGATATAAAGTTGCTTTCATCCCATACGCAGATATATTTTTTTCCACTTTCAGGTCTGTATTAGAGTAATCCACTCTCTGGATCCAATGTTGCTGGGGTGTTGGCACTTGTGGATCCCAGATAAATTCTCCGCGATCATCCCATCTATAAAGAAGTGTTGCACTCCAGCCGCCCCACAACTGCCCAAAATTAGTAGGAGTCATTACCGTCAGACCAGCCCTAAACCGGGGTTGTGCACGAACTTTTGTTTGTGCCGCATTTGTTTCCTGAGCTTCATTTTCTAAAGGATTCTCATAAACATAAGGCAAAACAGTGTATCCCTGCGAGAGTAATCTGTAGTCATAGTTTGCCCAGAATGTAGTATAACGGCCCCAGGATTTTTCGACCCGAATCTCAATACCTCGGATATCCCGATAAAGATTATTTGACCACCACTGATTTTCCACTGTATGATCCCAGTCAACACCGGACAGCAATTGATCTTCACCGGTAACATCTTTATAATAACCAGCCAAATGAATAAGGAACATGTCCGCTATCGATTGTTCAACACCAAGTTCATAAGCCACTGTTCTTGGTGCTTCCAGATCCGGATTAGGCATTACGAAACCCGGGCCTGACAATGGACCGGCATATGAATACCAGAAATACGGATACGGTGTTTGATAAAAATGTCCATAATTAAAATATAACTTAGTAGTCTCCGATGCAGGGAATGAAAGACCGACACGGGGTTGGATGTAAATTTTCGATTTTACCTCCTCTGTACGTTGTGTCCCCCACCAATATTGACCGTCCGCATCCCAATTTGTTTCCTGGTAGGAAAGATCCCATGGTATATCCATCTTATATCCTTTCGTGCGGGGATTATGATAATCAAAACGTACGCCAACATTGGCAATCATACTCTGAAATTCAAGTTTATCCTGAATATAAAAAGCAGCCAGCAGGGGACTTTCATCCCACCATTGCCAGTTCTTCGGTTCGAGCGCATACATCACATCCATATCTCTATACATTTGGTCTGGATTATCCAAAAGGTACCAGTCACCCATAACTGTATCACCTAAATTTGCCCAAGCCGATTCCTTAACCTGCCGCATACTTCTGACTTCAAAGATTGGTATATCAATTTGTATACCCACTTTAACCTGATTATATTTATCAACCTGAGATACCAAATCGAGCTTTATCTGATGAAGATAATCGAATGTATTTTCAAAACGACGGGCATGTCCGTTGATACCAAAATAACCGGTCTGATCCGGTGTATTTACACCGTACGTACCGATGGGCGTTTCATCATACCACCTACCATTAATCTCATGGATCAAAGTCAGATCTCTTGGCAAAGCACGCCAGGTAAACCGATGTGTTTTGGCAAAGGTATACCGTGCTTCAAGAAACGTTGTAGGATTGAATACATATGTGCCATCGAGGCTGAGCCGTAGTAAATCTTCCTCCCCAAGCGACAGCCACCAATTTCCATACATTTCGTACATACCAAAGGCATCTGCCGTCCACTGGCTCGAATAGTAATCTCCGGTTATCATTCCGGCAAGAGCGCCATAACTTCCCGGAAAAGCGACACCTATTGAAGACAAATTTCCACCCCTTCTATCAGGGGCTGTTCCTTCTACATCGCCGTATATACCGGTAAAACCTAATTTTAATTTATTTGAAATTTGTGAGTTTAACTTGAGAGAAAACATGTTTGTAACCGCTTTTTTCTTTGATAAAGGATAAGCATAGAGTCTTTGTTCTCTTCGGTAGGAAGTTGAAAAATAAGTATCCTTTACAAATGGTAGTGGGCCGCTAAAAGTTGCATCGAAATCATAATCCGGTTCATCGGCATAATCTCTGCCACGATGTCTCCACTTCCAGAGTTCAAGTGCCTCCTGAGGTGTCAGGTCATTATCCGGATCATCATCTTTAAGATATCTTTCAGAAACGGCATTCCATCCCTCGAATGTTAAAGGATATCCTTGCGCGCCATTTGTTTCATAGAAAAGTGCTACATCATCTGTAGTGATACCCGTAAACGCCTGGGGGCCGTTAAACATTTGCCATATACGACCATCTTTAGCATAAACGTCCGGTCCAAAATGTTTGTATTGAGGAGGAGCATGCCGATAATCAATAGCCATATGGTATTTATTGGATCCCTGTTCAGTCGTGACATTCAACAGTCCGGAACGAATCTGGCCATATTCCGCATTAAATCCACCGGTAAGCAGTTGAATATTTTTAATGGATGTTTTAGGAACTGTCATAAAAGAAACATCTGTCAGGTTACTTTTCATAGAAATATTATCTACGCGAAAATCGGATTCCCTGATTTCTCCACCTCTAATCGCCAGACCCGCTCCTTTGTCAACATCCTGAGTGATTTCAAATCCGGCTTGTAAATTCAACAGTTCCGTTACACTACCTGTAGGAGTATTTTTAATATGTTCCGTAGTAAGCTCAATCTGTGTAGCAGAAATATCCTTTCGTATGATTGGTCTTTCAGCTTCAATGACTATTGTCTCTGCAGATTCTAATGTTGTTGCCTCTAAAGCGAAATTAAGTTGAGTGGTTGCATCCGCATCTATATCCACACCTGTCATTCTTACTTCTTTGTATCCAACAATATTCGCAATTACAGTGTATACACCTGGTGGAACATTTAAAATTACGTAGAATCCATCCGTATCAACCGCTGCTCCTAAAGTTGTACCCTCAATGTAAACGTTTGTACCGGGCAAGGGTTCACCAGTCTGAGTATCAATGACATTCCCGACTATTTTACCATCATCTGCTAGGATACTGGAAAAACAGAATCCTAAAAAAAGTAAGATAGTTAAAAATTGTAATTTTTTTACCATGGTTACCTCCTATAAATATCTAAGAGTATTTTATAGTTATTGTCATTCATAGATTGAAAATCTGTGTTCTTCACGAATTGCTTATTTCCAAATAATGATCATAAGTACAAAAAATTCAATTAATATTAATGCTATCTTCCGTTTTTATACGTGTAGATTGTCGTACAATAAGTTTTGTTTTCAAAATCCGTTCAACCGGTTCTTTTAATTTTCCATCACTATTTATTTGATGAATAAGTTCCTCAGCTGCAGTTTTACCTAAATCATATCGAGGTGCAGCTATCGTTGTTAAAGGAGGATCAATCAATGCTGCTATTGGATTATCATTAAATCCTATGAGTGCTATATCATCATGAATCTTTAATCCGGCTTTTTTTATCTCTAAAAGTGCTCCAATTGCAACCGGATCATTTATTGTAAATACCGCTTCCGGTATTTTATCAATTTGAAGGAGTTTACGCACACCTCTCCTTCCAGCTTCTTCATTTAATTCATCATAGACAACAAATTGTTCATTATATGATAAATCATATTTTTCTAATGCTGCTCGATATCCGTCATGTCTATTCTTACAGCCAACAATATATTGAGGACCAGCTAAATGCGCTATTCGTTCGTAACCAAGGAGAATGAGATATTCTGTTGCCTTGAATCCTCCTTCGAAATCATCGACAACAACATGGCTGACATTCAGATCTTGACAAACCCGGTCGAAAAGTACCAGTGGAATTGACCGCTCTAAAATAGGTCGAAAATGGTCACTGCATTTTGAATTTTGTGAGATAGAGATGAGTAGACCTTGAACACCACTTGCTAAAAGTGCTTGAATCTCGGCGGACTCTCTTTCTGGATTCTCTTTTGATTGTCCGATTTTTATAGCGTAACCTTTATCAAAACAATAATCTTCAATACCATCTATTATACCAGCAAAAAAAGAGTGTCTCAATTCGGGGACAATGACACCGATTGATTTGTCTTTGGAATTATCGGGACTGGCTTTTTCAGTCATGAATATTTCCTTAGCCGTTTTAGAATGTTGAATCGTTGTTTGGAATATATGGAATAAATCGTTTCTGTATCACTCAACGACCGGATTGAATTATTAGAACTTAGCAGAGATAACTTTGTTATTATAACTCATTTTTATCCAAAAAGTAAAGTTAATTCACGTTAAGGTCACAGTTACTCGTAACTGTTAATATGTTTTTGTTACTGTTTTACTTAATTTCAAATGCATTATTTTCGCTGAAACAAACCGAAGGCGGTCGTAATATGAAAATCCGGAATCTTTGTCTTTTGATTTATCCAGCTAGTCCAACGTTCTTCAATTCGATTATTTCTATCATGGTAAAAATCTGCCCGGAAGATTCCTACTATAATAGAATCTACTTTTTCTGAAAAAAATAATCCTAAGGATTTCAAGGCCTCCAATGGGATTAATCCCTTGACGATATAACCCAATTTGTTTATACAACCAACGGCTTGAAGCCCAGGACATTGTTAGGATAAATCAAACTTTCTGTGATAGGAGGCAGTGCAGCTAAATACACGACCTAGTGGATCAATTTCCAAACAGTAATATTGATCTAACCGATAATCCAATGCGAAAAAAAGTTCGATCCTGTCTTCCTGAATTATTTCAATCTTTTGGTGGTATTTCTTTTTTACAACAAGATCATCATCATAAACGTTAAAAACAAAATAGAAATATTTCTCATCACATAATTTCTTAAATTCTGGATAAGTTACTGCATGTTATCCCAGGGTAGAATGAATCGCGTTTCAAATTCTGCCGGATCCAAAAAATGTCGGTTATATAAACTCTCTAAATAAATGCCTTTATTATAAACACTATTCACCAGATAAGTCTTTGCCTTAATTATCACAATAAAATTCTTTATAAATATCCAACAGTTTGGGACTGAAGATAAATGCTTTTGAGTTTATGGTTGATCGAATAGCCATGTTTACTGGGGTATTGATCATTCTGTAATAATTTCCTTACTCGTACCCATTTGGATTTAGAGATTGCCAACGCCATATATTAGCACACATGTCATTAATATCGAAATATGTTTTGCAACCTAGTGCTCGATTTGCCATTGCCAGATCTGCATAACATGCGGCAATATCCCCCGATCTTCGCTCACCGATAGTATACTTAATTTTCTTACCAGAAATCTCTTCAAATGTGGAAATTAGTTCAAGAACACTATATCCTCTTCCAACCGCAACCTGGACGATAAGCGGCATAACATTATTAGGCGTAGAATTGGGATCTTCTCCGCTGCGTCCAATACTAT
>LJUP01000290.1 GCA_001303955.1 Bacteroides sp. SM23_62
GTAAATGCAAACAGCAATGATAATGAGCCTGAACTGTATCAGGACTGGATCAGTGATATCGTTCGGGAGATCCGGCATAAGAAATTCGACCGGTTGAGTGAAGAAAAGAAAATTAACCAGATCAGAAATTCAGTTAGCAGGTCCCTGCTGATTTCTTTTGAACATCAGTCCAGTTTCAGCGACATGTTCAGGTATGGAAATTATAACTACTTCACAGCCGCATCGCTTTATGCATTTATCCTGGATGAGCTGGACATCCCCCATGAAATCCGGGAAGTATCGACCGGTATATCACTCCTTGCTTACCCGGATGATGAGCAGATAACCGTTGAAATAGATGGCCCTGGCTCCCAGTTTTTCATGTTTGCACATGATACCCGCAGTAATTTTGTGGAATTTCTCCGGGAATCAAATGCGGTTGATGATGCCACCTTTGCCGTGATGAACACACGTGCACTGTTCGAACAATATTACTTTGCGGACTATGGATTAACGATCCGGGAAATGATCGGGATGCTGTACCTGAATTCAGCCATTGATTACCTGAACAGATCAGAACCCGCAAATGCCTATACTCAGTTTGAAAAGGCCTTTATACTGTATCCATCCTGCAAAATCCAATACCTGTTACTGGCTCACCTGAACAGCTTTCTGACAGCCATGGATTATCACAATCTCCGGGACCTTGGATACCTGATCAAAGCCAGCAGGCTGATTGGATTTGGTGTGGACAGGGAAATGATTGCCAGTTTGCTGCAGGACATTATTCACGAGGTGCTGATCAAAGAACAGGACCTGACAGGAATGCAATATATATTTGATTACATGCAGGATTATCTTGCGGATGAGGTATCAAAGAAGGAATTTAATTTCCTGTTTTATTATGAAACCGGGAGGTTACATTTCAATGAGCAGCAATATCCGAAAGCCCTGGAGTCTTTTGAAACTGCTTATGCCCTGAAACCTGATGATGACAATAACCAGGATCTTTTAATCAGGTCCCTGGGTGGATATTCAATCAATGCAAATCCCGGAATGGTCCTGGAAAAGATAAATCTATATGATACTGCGTATACTGAAATCACCGATAATGAGATCTATCTTACGATAAAACAACAAATCTGCCTGGATTTTTTCGGAGAGGCTTTCCAGTTACAGGATGGGGAAAATGGAGAACATTATATGGCCATCTTCGAGGAAATTGCTGACCAGCACCCAAATATAACCATTAATTACCTGGCGGTCGGCAGGTCATATTCATCGGCAGCCATCTATTATTACAGGCAGGGCCGGATACAAAAATCAAGGGAGATACTGGAAAAGGGACTTCAATATGCCCCGCATAACATCGAACTGAAATTGAAGCTGAAATCCTTCGAGTGATTAAAATTTGTTTTCCACCGCCAGGTGGTATTCCTTCTGGAGGATGTGATAATGATCAAGCCTGGTCTTGTCCCTGGCCACGATATTCAGGGTTTCCATTTTGAAGGTGCCTTTTGATACATGGAACTGGAGCTTCGCCACACCATTTTCGGTGGGAATGGGTGCGAGCTGATCATTCCAGTAAGCCCTGTTGGTGAGCCTCCCCTGGTAAAATTCCACCCCCCGGCTCTGGTCAGATAAAGAGATTACCAGGGTGAAAGTGTTATCCAGGCTGATCCTGTCAATTTCCCTGATCAGGATCCTTGCCTCATATGATTTTTGCCTGCCATCCTGGGTGTATTCCTTTAGCCCTATTCCCGGATTTCCATTGAAATAGGGCACTTCCGCCTGTAACATGCCATTCTCATAATAGGTTTTCCGGATGCCGTTGATGTATCCATTTACGTAAGGGGTTTTCCGGTAAACCTTGCCATCGGGATAATACCAGGTGGCATCCCCCTGCTTAAGGCCGTTGACATAATTCATTTCTGTTTTTACCGTTTTACCGTCCGGGTAATAATTGGCCGCCCTACCGTGTTTCCTGTTGTTTTCATAAGTAATCACGTTTTCCAGGCTTCCATCCTTGCGATATTCTTTTGATGTTCCATGCCTGAGCTTCCCCTTTGCCTCGGTCTCAGATTTGAGCTTGCCATCAGGGTAAAACTCCTTTACCAGGCGGATACCCGGGGGGAGTTCAGGAGCCTCAGGTTCCTTTTCCTTTACTGTGCAGGCCAGTGAAAGGGAGAAGACAAAAATGCTTAAAATCAGGTATTTAGAATATTTCATAGGGTCCAGATTATTGAACCAGCGCTTCGAAATTTTCGGTCAATGGCAGATCCTTTTCAAAATCATACAGGGTAAGCCGCCGGATGTTAAAAAAATAGTTCCAGTAATTCTGTAAGGCCGTGAGGTATCTCCTGGTTGCGTCGTCCCGTTCCGTGAGTGCAATATTGAGATCCGTCACATCGATCTTCCCGATATAGAAGCGCTGCTTGGTAACATTGTACCGCATCTGTGCCACGGTATCGGATTTGGCAGCAATACGGAGCTGGTCGTCCTGGAGATTGAACTGCATTACCTGCAGCATGACATTCTGGTCAAAGTCGATCTCATCCTGCATCGCATTGGTACGGGTAACTTCCTGGTTTGACTGGGCCATTTTGAACCGGCCCTTGGCAAGTCCCCAGTCAAGAATCGGTACCTCCAGACCGATCCGCAACCGTTCCTGGTCCTGCGTACCCTGGTAGACACTTGCGATGACGGGGGACTGCTGCGTTAGGCCGAAAGAGGCAAAAAGGTCTGCCTGGAGTCCCCGTTCAGCCTTTGCCTCCGCCACCGATGCATCCGCTTCAAGCAACTGCCTTTGCAGATCGATGATGGTGGGATTGTTGGCGTGGGCGTGTTCGAGGGCCTGTGCCACATCAACTTCCAGTTCGGGTATCTCTGCCGGGACGATCAGTTCGATATCCACATTCTCATTGTACCCGAGGAAAGACCTGAGCTGGAATTTGTTGATCTCCAGCTGTATACCAGCTTCATTCAGATCAGTACTGGAGGTCAGGAAAGCCAGCTCCAGCTGGAGCAGTTCATTTTCGGCGATGGTTCCGATGTTAAACCTTCCCTTGGCAATCTGGTAAAGTGTATCGTTATTGGCATAATTCAGCCGGGCGATCTGCAGGTTCACCTGGGCAAGGGCAAGATCGAAAAAATAATTCACCGCACGGATGTTCACATTCTCGAGTGACTCCACGTAACTTTTCTGTGCAGCCTCATATTTTAAGGGTTCTATTTTCCTTTCCCAGCGAAAACTGTTATGGGCCTTGATCGGCTGCCGGAGTCCTATGCTCACCGGGGTCGATAGATAGTTGGTAGTGGTCTCGTCATCCCTGAGCAGGTCGATCCTTTGCATCTCGGAGCTCATAAATATGCTTCCCCCGGTGGGGGCAATATTTTGCGTAAGGAAAGCTGACACTGTATAATTGGCCAGGCTTCTTTCCACGAAGGCATCCGAGCCGTCAGGGAGGGTGATCTTGTCGATGGACCGGTTCAGGTCGGGCAGGGTACCCTCGAGGGTCAGACTGGGCCGGAATTTTGCCTTGTGTGTCCTGTACTCCCAGTAGCTCCCCCTGAAACGGTGCTTGGCACGGATGGCCATAATGGATTGTTCCCTGGCGATCCTGATCACATCATCGAGGGTAAGGTGAAGGGTCTGGACCTGGGCTGATCCGGTAAAAGAAAACCCGGCGATCAATAATAGAAAAAATAATCGCATGCTGTGTATTTTCAATGAATGGTCTGTTAAATTATTCATGCCTTAATGATTCGATCGGATCCTTTTCGGAGGCCCTTTTCGCAGGAGAATAACCAAATATCACCCCTACCGAGGCCGAAACCACAAAGGCAATGATTACTGAAAATGGTGAAACTATGGTGAGTATGCCGGTGAACTCGTTGATCAGCTTTGAAAGGACAATGCCCAGGATCACGCCTATCAGTCCGCCGGTCACTGAGATCAGTATGGCTTCTGACAGGAACTGGACCACGATATCTGCCTTCCTGGCACCGATGGCCATCCTTGTCCCGATCTCTTTGATCCTCTCCATGACCGAGGCGAACATGATATTCATGATACCTATCCCGCCCACCAGCAAGGAGATGCTTGCAATGGCCCCCAGCACAATATTGAAGATGTCCTTGGTACGCTGCTCCTGCTTGAGCAAAAGCTCGGGTACGGTGATCTCATAATCCTTAACCTCAGCGTGCCTGCGGAAAAGCATCCTGCTCAGGAATTCTGTGGATGCGGTCAGTTCCTGGGAATCGTTAACCTGGACAATGATCTTATCCAGCTGGTGATAATTGCTGCTGGTATTTTGTGTGGGATTGGTACTGAGACGGAAGAAACGGCCGATCCTTAAGGAGGATTGAGACTGCTTGATCCTGGAGCTGACCAGGGCCCGGTTCTGGAACCGCATCAGCATGGTTTTTGCCGGGATATAAATATTATCATTAAACACATTTACACCTGTTTGCTCAAATGCTGTGAGGGTGACATCCGTACGTTCCAGCACACCCACCACCTTGAGCCAGATCTGGTCAAACTTGATGTACTTGTTGATGGGATTTTCCTTGGGAAAGAATTTGCTTGCGATATTGGATCCGATGACACATACCTGGATCCCGTTCTCTTCCTGGTATTCATTGAAAAATACGCCCTCCTGCAGGACAAGGTTATAAATGTCGAAATATGCTGTGGTAACGCCCAGTAATTTGGCCTGTTCTCGTTTTCCCGCCTGGACCACATAGCTGTTGAGGGCGATTTCGGGACTGATCCGTTTGACCGTGGGTAAAATCCCCTCTATGGCTTCGGCATCCAACAGGCTGAGTCCGGGTGAAAACTTGGCCTTCTGCTTGTTACCTCCATTGCCGTTTTCAGTATTTTCCTCTTCATCGGCAGGGGTGACGATCGGTGTGATCACTATGTTATTCACACCCACCATCTTCATCTGTTCAAGGATCTCCTGCTGGGCACCGTTCCCTATGGCAAGCATGCTGATCACTGCACCCACCCCAAAGATGATACCCAGTCCCGTAAGAATGGATTTCAGCTTATTGGCCAGGATGGACTCCATGGCAATGACGATATCATGAAAATAGCGTTCCATTTTCCCTTTTGTTTGCATCATCTGTTAACCATTGCCGGCAGGCCGAACTCCTGCAGGGGGGGCATCACCGGGTGGCTGCATCCTGCGCCGCAGGTTTCTTTGTATCTGCTCCTCTTCCCTCTGTTTTTGCTGTTCTTCCTCCAGGCGTTTTTTCTCGGCTTCTTTCTGCCGGATTACCTCTACCAGTTCCACTCCGGTAAATCTCATCTCTTCAGCCCCTTCAGGCACCGATAACAGAACCTTGTCCCCTGCTGCCAGTCCGGCTTCAACGATGATTTCATTCTCATTAGATTCATCCAGCACGACCACCTGTTTGGTATTGTTCTTCATATACACATAGGTCATGCTGTCATCCGAATGAACGGCCTCCAGGGGGATATAAAGCACTGAATCATATGTTTTGGTAAGGATGCTGTTGCTGGTGGTCATGGATGGCCTGAGGATGGGATCTGATTCGTTCAGCTTGATAACCACCTCAAATACCTTGGCATCCGTATTGGGAAGCTGTTCCCCGATATTGGCCACTTCTGTGACCATTCCCGTGTATTGTTTCTCAGGGAAAGCATCCACTCCGGCCCTTACCACTTGTCCCACTTTGATCTTGCTGATATCAATCTCGTTGACATAGGTCTTGGAGACCATGGTTGACATATCAGGCAGGGTAGCCACGGTCAGGTCCCACGGACTGATCTCTGATCCCACCGTTCTCTTCTGTCCACTCCATTCCCTTTTATAGATGACCATGCCCGGCGCAGGTGCATGGATGACAAACTGTTGCAGCACATCCTCCATTTGTTCTTTCCTTCTCCGTTGTTTCGCCAGATCTACTGTGACCTCAGTCATATCAGCCTTGGCCTGCTGTACTTTCAGCTGGTAGTTCTTGACAGCCTGCTCATACGCCCGTTCTGCCTTGTCCAGGTTGATCTTCGCCTGGCGGATGGTGGCCGGAGGTTCGAACTGGCTCTGCTCAAGGGTGATCTCTGCTTCCTCCATATTGAACTTAAGGTTTATCATTTCATCACGAAGTTCCCTGAGTTGAATCGTGGTATCCAGTTTGGTCTTGGTATAATCGGATTCCCTTACTTCTAGTTCATCGGATATGTCCTTGTATGAATTATCTGCCTCCGAACGGTCAAGTGTGGCTACATAGTCCCCGGAATCAACCACGGTTCCTTCCGCGATCAGGTCCTGGATCTTGATGCGGTGGAGCCTGAGTTCCCGGCTCCTCAGGAGCAAGGGAGCGGTTATATCTGTGGAGTTTTGGGCCTGCAATTCGCCGGTAACCGTTACAAGGATCTCGAACTTCCCCTGTTTAACTTCTGTTTCCAGCGGTTTGGCGGAATCGTCTTTGGAGGCAACGGAATAAATGATCGCCGCTGCAATAACCGAGACTAAAATGATCAGGAATACCAGTGTGCGTCTTTTCATTGTAATGCTTTGCCTTTTTTAAGTAATAATTAATCGAATCAATAAAATTAGACTAAAAATCCCGGAATTGGTTTAATCAGGTTGATGGCTTCTGTTAAAAAAGGTCAGATATCAGCGGCTTTAAGGCCTGAGATCAACTCTTTCACCTGCATTGCCAATGACTCTGCCAGCGATCCGGAATGTGCTTCCGTATAGATCCTGATAATGGGTTCGGTATTGGATTTGCGAAGGTGGATCCATCCCTCGGGAAGGTCAATTTTTACACCATCTTCCGTATTGACCGGATAACCCGCATACCTATCCTGCACCTTCTTCAGAATCAGTTCAGTGTCAGTCCCTTGCTCTAGCGCCACTTTGTTCTTTGATATGGTATATTCCGGGTATCTTTTCCTTAATTCACTCGTTTTGCATCCCTGGGAGGCAAGGAAGGTCAAAAACAATGCGGCACCTGTCAGGGCATCCCGGCCATAATGCATCCCCGGGTAGATTATCCCGCCATTTCCTTCGCCACCGATCACGGCGTTGTTTTCTTTCATCACCCGGACCACATGCACCTCTCCGACCGGTGAAGCATAGTAGCCGCATCCGTATTTTTCCGTGACATCCCTCAAGGCCCTGGAGGAAGACAGGTTGGACACCGTGTTGCCGGGTGTTTTGCTCAGTACGTAGTCAGCCACGGCAACCAGGGTATATTCTTCCCCGAAGGCCTGTCCCCGTTCATCGATCATGGCCAGCCGGTCAACATCGGGATCTACTACCAGTCCCACATCAGCCCCATGATCTACGACCGCTGCCGACAGTTCCCCGAGATGTTCAGGCAGGGGTTCCGGATTATGCGGGAAAATACCGCTGGGCTCACAGTACAGCTTGACCACTTCTGCCACCCCTAACTGCTT